>JARLHB010000267.1 GCA_031292465.1 Ignavibacteriaceae bacterium | reverse complement strand
TTACGAACTACCAACAAGCAGTAAAGTAACCTTGAAGGTTTTTGATTTGCTTGGAAGAGAAGTTGCAACATTGGTTAATAAAGATTTAAGCGCAGGTTCGTACACTGTTAACTGGGATGCCTCTAAAATGGCAAGCGGGGTATATTTTTACCAATTAAAAGCCGGAAATTACATTTCGACAAAAAAGATGTTGTTGTTAAAGTAAGACAACAAATTATTGCCTGCGCCGCAGGAATCTGTCTTACGGCGCAGGTTATATCTCTCAAATCAATCAAATCACAGACATTCCGGTCAAAATAAGGGTGTCTTCTTAATTCTTGCATATTGCACAAAATAATAGTAGATTTGTTTAGTTATTTCGCCCCATGAGGGCGATTTTTGTTTGTATGAATTTATTAGAAGAAAATATAAAAGAAATAGCAGAAATTGCAGCACAAAAGTGCGGCTTCTTTTTAATTGACACCCTGTTCAGGGGCAAAAAAGGCAGCCGAATAATAGAGATATATATAGATGGAGAACAAAACGTCTCCGCTGACGATTGTGCAAAAGTCAGTTCTGAAATAGACTTACAATTAGACCAATTCCCGGATATAGGCTCAAATTACAGGCTTGATGTATCGTCTCCCGGTGTAGACAGGCCGTTAAAGTTTTTAAAACAATATCCCAAACACATAAACAGAAAATTTGATATTGATTATAAGTTTGGCGATGAAACTAAAGAAATTACCGCTAAACTAATCAGGATTGACGGAGAAGACCTGATATTTTCAAATATTTCAGCCCGGCAGGCAGGCCCGTCAAAAAAACATTCAAAACCGCCCGCTAAAGAAGCCGGCGAAACAATAATTAACTTCAACAATATTATTAATGCTAAAGTAATAATTAGTTTTTCTTAACTGGAGGAAGCATACCATGAACTCAGAGATCGTTGAATCCTTTGCCCAGATGGTAAGGGAAAAGGGTGTCGACAAAGATGTTTTAGCAGGCATCATCGAAGAAATTTTCGGAATACTTGTACGGAAAAAATTCGGTGAGGAAGCTAAATATGATGTAGTTGTAAATATGGACAAAGGCGATATAGAAATCTTTTTAGAGAGAGAAATCGTAGAAACGGTTGAAAACCCTAACGCTCAAATAAGCATAGAGGAAGTAAATCGCCGTGGAAATGATGATGAACTTGAAGTGGGAGACGATTACGTTGAAAAGCTTCAGCTTGCAACATTCGGAAGAAGACTAATTACTTTAGCAAAGCAGGGCCTTAATCAGAAAATCCGTGAAATTGAAAAAGAAATAGTTTTTAATGAATATAAAGAGTTATTAGGTGAAATAGTTGTCGGTGATATTTACCAGATCAGGAAAAACGATATACTGGTTAATCATAACAAAAATGAACTTCTTCTGCCCCGCAACGAACAGATACCTTATGAAAGATATAAGAAGGGCGAAACCGTTCGTGCAATAGTAAAAGAAGTTAAAAAGAGCAACAGCGGCCCATTGATTATAATCTCCAGGGCTGATAATACATTTTTAAGAAGGTTATTTGAAATTGAAATTCCCGAAATATATGACGGAATTATCGAAATAAAGGCAATTGCCCGCGAACCCGGCGAACGCGCTAAGGTAGCGGTTGAGTCCCAGGATAACAGGATTGACGCCGTAGGAGCCTGCGTAGGTATGAAGGGCGTACGTATCCATGCAATTGTTAGAGAATTGAACAATGAAAATATAGACGTTGTAAATTATTCTGAAGATCCGACCGTCTTTATTCAAAAATCATTAGCCCCGGCTAAACTTAAGAAAATAGAAGTTAACACCGCAGCTAAAAAAGCAGTTGTAACAGCAGACAGCGACCAGGTTTCCCTTATAGTAGGCAGAAACGGCGTTAATATCAGGCTTGCAATGAAGCTTACAGGATACGAAATAGAGATATTAAGAGAAGAAAAGCCGTTTGAAGAGTATGAAGAAGATATTGAGTTGATTGACCTTAAAGAAGAACTTGGCAACGAAATTTATGAACTGTTAATAAATCACCGGTATGATACCGCAATTGAAGTATTAACAGCCGGACCTGAAAAATTAAAAGAAATTGAAGGTCTTGATGAAGCAAAGATTAACGAAATAATCGAGATCATTAAATCCCAGTTTGAAGAAGAAGAATAGGTGAAATTTTAGGTATGGAAAATACTGCAGAGACCAAATCCAAAAAGCTCAGAATTGTAAAGTTAGCCTCTGAGATTAATCTATCAACAGATAATCTTGTAGAATTTCTGCGTAAGAAAGGCTTTGAGGTTAAAGGTCCTAATTCTATTGTTACAGATGAAATGGTAAAAGAAGTTAACGACCATTTTAAGAAGGATATAGAAAAAGCAGAAAAACATAAGAAGAAAATTGCTGAATTCAACAAAAAGAGGACGGAAAAGGAAGAGAAGGAACCGGAAATAGTCGAGACTAAAGAGCCGGTTGTTGAAAAAGCTCCCCCTCCCGAACCTGAAGAGGTAGAGGAAACCCCATCCGAACCTGTTGTTAGCGAAGCACCTCCGGTTGAAGAAGTTCCTGTTGAAAAGACAGAGCCTCCGGTTGTTGAAGAAGTTACTGTGGAAAAGACAGAGCCACAGGTTGTTGAAGAAATTAAACCGGCGCCGGAAGTAGTAAAACCGGAAGTGGTTGTAAAGGAAGAAGTTAAGGTATTCCAGTCTCCTAAAGATATAGAAGCCCATAAAAAGAAAGGGCTTACGGTAATAGGCAGAATGGACCTTGGCGACGATGATAAGGTTGAAAAGAAAGAATCTCACACCGACGGGAAGCCGCACGGGAATCAATCTTCGGAAGCGCCTAAGAAAAAGAAAAAGCCTAAGGCTAAAAAGAAGCCTACAGATGCAGTTTCAGACGAACCGGTAGTTTCAAAGAAAAAGAAACGGGTTAAAAAATTTGAAATAGATCAGCGGGAAGTTAAAGAAGCTATAAGAAAAACTCTTTTAAGCATGGATGATTCCGTTGTTTCAGGAAGAGCCAGCCAGCGCAAGAAAAAAAGAAGAGAAAGAGAAGCTGAAGAAGAGCGCCAGTCTGAATTAAGAGCTCTTGAACAGAATAAAATAGCGGTTACGGAATTTATTGCGGTTAATGAACTTGCTAATTTAATGAATGTGTCTGTAAGCGATGTAATAGCTAAGTGTATTGAACTGGGGCTTATGGTTTCGATAAACCAGCGCCTTGATGTTGAAACTATTACTCTTGTTGCAGACGAGTTTGGATTTGAAGTAGTATTTCAAAAAGAATATACATCGGATGCTCTTGAAGACAAGCCGGACGATCCTTCAACTTTAGTTTCGCGCTCGCCTGTTGTAACCATCATGGGCCACGTTGACCACGGTAAAACATCTCTTCTGGATTATATCAGAAGTACAAATGTTGTTGCAGGTGAATCAGGCGGTATAACACAGCATATCGGAGCTTACAGAGTTGATGTAGGTAAAGGTAAATACATATCATTTTTAGATACGCCCGGCCACGAAGCTTTTACAGCTATGCGTGCACGCGGCGCCCAGTTAACAGATATTGTTGTTCTTGTGGTAGCGGCAGATGATGCGGTTATGCCTCAAACAGTTGAAGCAATAAATCACGCCCAGGCTGCCAATGTGCCAATTGTTATAGCGATAAATAAGATTGATAAACCGGGCTCTAATGTTGAAAGAATAAAACAGCAATTAGCTGAAAGTAACATCCTTGTTGAAGACTGGGGCGGCAAATACCAGTGTGTTGAAATATCAGCCAAGACAGGGTTTAACGTTGACCTTTTATTAGAAAAAATATTATTAGAAGCCGAAATATTGGATTTGAAAGCAAACCCTGACCGGCAGGCGCGCGGTGCCGTTGTTGAATCGGAATTAGATAAAGGCCGTGGAATTACAGGCACAATCTTAGTTCAAAAAGGCACATTAAAAATAGGCGATCCGTTTATAGCGGGAGTTTATCAGGGTAAGGTTCGTGCAATGTTTGACGAACGAGGCAATAAAGTTTTTGAAGCTCCGCCATCTACACCTGTACAGGTACTTGGCTTTGAAGGCCCGCCGCAGGCTGGCGATACTCTTGTAGTAGTTGATTCCGACAGGATGGCAAGGGAAATCGGCTTAAAAAGACAGCAGCTTAAGCGTGAACAGGATCAAAAACAGGTTCATCATATTACTCTGGATGAAATAGCTCATCAGATAAGCATAGGCGGCGTAAAAGAGCTTCCATTAATTGTAAAAGGTGATGTTGATGGTTCCGTGGAAGCATTATCCGATTCGTTAATGAAACTATCAAACGAAGAAGTATTTGTTACTGTAATTCACAAAGGCGTAGGCGGTATTTCGGAAAGTGATGTTATCTTAGCCTCTGCATCAAATGCAATTATTATAGGATTTCACGTAAGGCCGAACCTTAATGCAAGAAAGCTTGCTGAATCAGAAAATGTTGATATCCGTTTATACAGCGTAATTTATGACGCAATAAATGAGGTTAAATCAGCCCTTGAAGGATTATTGTCACCTGTACTTACGGAAGAAGTGACCGCAACAGTTGAAATTAGAGAGACATTTAAAATACCTAAGGCCGGAACAATTGCAGGCTGCTATGTTCAGGAAGGTAAAATTTCCAGGAACAGTAAAGTACGCCTTATAAGGGACGGCATAGTAATACATGAAGGTGAAATAGCTTCTCTTAAACGCTTCAAAGACGATGTTAGAGAAGTTGACTCCGGCTACGAATGCGGTTTGAATTTTGCAAATTATAATGACTTAAAAGTCGGCGATATTATTGAAGCATTCAAAATAGTTGAAACTAAGAAGAAGCTTGATAGCGTAGCTAAGAATTAGTTAGAATAATGAAGGTTGGAACCGGCTTTTAATTTGTTCGTTTGCTGTAAAGGAGTTTATAATGTCACATAGAATTGATAAAGTAGAACACTTAATTAAAGAAGAGATTAGTTTAATATTTTTACATAAGCTTCAGGATCGATTCCAACTTTCATCGTTTGGATTTATCACTATAACCTCGGTTAAAGTCAGTCCTGACTTAAAAATAGCAAAGGTTTATTTATCGGTTTTTGAAAAAGATAAACGTGAAGCAGCATTAGAGAAAATTAAATCTGCTTCGGGATATATCCGCTCTGAACTTGCCTCAAGAATCAGGATAAAATTTGTTCCCGAATTGAAATTCTTTATTGATGATACATTAGACTATGTAGAAAAAATAGAAGGCTTAATAAAAAAGATTCACGAAAATGATAACAAAGGCAACGAGTGATTTTTCTCAATTTGATTTTAGTTCCGGTGAAGTAATACTTATAGATAAACCAATCGGCTGGTCTTCATTTAAAGCTGTTTACAAAATAAGACAAGCCACAGGTGTAAAAAAGGTAGGTCATGCGGGCACCCTGGATCCTCTTGCATCCGGGCTTTTAATTATTTGTACAGGGAAAAAGACAAAAGAGATAACAAAATACCAGGATTTTGAAAAGACTTATACGGGTACAATTACACTCGGACAGTCCTCTCCTTCTATGGACTTAGAGACAGAAATTTCTTCAACTAATTCTACTGAAAATATTACAGAAAAACAGATTTTAGAGATTAGAGATACTTTTGTTGGAAAAATCGCTCAAATTCCGCCTATGTATTCTGCAATAAAAGTAAATGGCAAATCCCTTTATAAAATGGCAAGAAAAGGTAAGACCATAGAAAGATTACCGCGTGAAATAACAGTATCCAGTTTTGAGATAAAGAATATCTCACTTCCACAAGTTGATTTTGAAATAGTATGTTCAAAAGGCACATATATCAGGTCGATTGCCAATGATTTTGGCGAAAAACTTTGCTGCGGAGGCCTGTTAAGCTCGCTAAGAAGAACAAAAATAGGATGTTACAGCGTAGAAGATGCGCTCGATACAAACGAATTTGCTGTTAAAATAAAGGATGAAATTGGCAGGTTTGTGGAAATTTAAACTTTACCGCCTGGGACGGGTGATTTCCAAATTTCTTTTTAAGCCAAAAAAAATATATATTTATGAACTTTAGTTGCGTAAAATGCCATTATGAAAGTGTTTAATAACCTATTGGAAGTAAAAAAAGATAAAAATACAGTTTTGACATTAGGTACTTTCGATGGGATACACTTAGGGCATAAGAAAATTATTGATGCTGTTGTTGAAAAAGCCTCTGTAAATGGCGGTAGAAGTTTGTTAATAACTTTCGATCCCCATCCCAGAAACGTTTTATCAGATAATAGTATAAAACTTCTAAATTCTCCGGCTGAAAAGCTGGAACTTTTGAAAAGTTTGAATATTGACGACGTTCTTGTTATAAACTTTACAAAGGAATTCTCACAGTTAAGTTCAGAAGAATTCTTTAAAAGCTATATCATAGATAAAATCGGCATCAGGGAAATAGTAGTAGGCTACGACCATCATTTCGGCAAAGGCCGCGTTGGTGATGAGCATACATTGAAGGAGCTCGGCTCAAAATACGGATTCAGCGTTACCAAAGTTGATGCAGTATCAATCGATGGTATAAACGTAAGCAGCAGTAAAATAAGAAACGCCATTACAGAAGGCGATATAAAAACTGCCAACAAACTGCTGGGCAGGCATTATTCCATTCGTGGAATGGTGATTAAAGGCGATGGAAGAGGAAGAACTCTTGGCTTCCCTACTGCCAATGTTAAATTAGATGACGAAACTAAGCTGCTGCCTGCTCTTGGAATATATGCAGTTGAAATTATAATCGGCGGCGGCAGGCATTTTGGATTGATGAGCATCGGCAAAAGGCCGACTTTTTATAATGATGGTTATATAACTAATGAAGTATATATCTTTGATTTTGATAAGGATATATACGGGAATAATGTAACCGTAAATATTTTAGAAAGGATACGGGGCGAAGAAAAATTTTCTTCACCTGATGAACTTATTAACCAAATGAATAAAGATAAAATAATTGGTTTGGAAATAGTAAATAAGTTTACAAGATAAATTTTAATTTTTAATTAATTAACCCCGGTAGTTTCTGGGGTTATATCGTACAACAAAATACAAGGATAGATGTAATGACTAAAGAAGAAAAGCTTGAGATAGTCAAGCAATTTGGTAAAACAGAAAAAGATTCAGGCAAGCCGGAAGTTCAGGTTGCCATACTTACCAAAAGGATAAATGAACTTACAGAACATTTTAATGTTCATAAAAAAGATCACCATTCAAGACGCGGGCTTATGATGATGGTTGGTAAAAGGAGAAGACTTTTAGACTACCTGGCAAAGAAAGATATAGAAAGATACAGATCCATTATAAAAGAATTGAATATTAGAAAGTAAAAGGTATAAAATGACAGTTAAAAAAGAAGTTGAAATCGGCGGTAAAATCTTTTCGATTGAAACAGGCAGATTCGCAAAGCAGGCAAACGGCGCTGTAATGGTAAGATATGCAGATACGATGGTATTAGTTACTGCTGTCGCTGCTGAAGAAGCTAAAAGTGATCAGGACTTCTTTCCGCTGCAGGTTGAATACAGAGAAAAGACCTCGGCTGCAGGAAAATTTCCAGGTGGATATATTAAAAGAGAAGGAAGACCAACAGAAAAAGAAATCTTAAGCTCAAGATTAATAGACAGGCCAATCAGACCTCTTTTTCCTAAAGAATTCAGAAATGAAACTCAGATTATTGCATTCGTTTTTTCACACGATGGCGAAAACGATGCAGATGTTCTTGCAGCAGTTGGAGCTTCGGCTGCTCTTACTATTTCCGATATCCCGTTTGAAGGCCCGGCAGCAGAAGTACGTGTTGGAAGAATAAACAACCAATTTATTCTTAATCCTACGATTCAGCAGCTTAAAGAAAGTGATATTGAGCTTGTTGTTGCCGGAACTGCAGATTCTATTATGATGGTTGAAGGCGAATCTAAAGAAATTAGTGAAGACGATCTTCTAAATGCTCTTAAGTTCGCTCATGATGAGCTTAAAAAACTTATTCAGCTTCAGCTTGATTTAAGAGAAGAAGTAGGAAAAGCAAAAAGAGCGATAATAGCAGCGGCAATTGACGAAACTCTTAAAAAGGATGTTTACGATCTTGCACAGGAAAAGTACAAAGAGATTGTTTACACCGTCCTTGCAAAAGAAGAGAGAAGCGCAAAGAATAAAGAGCTGACAACTTCTGTTCAGGAAGCATTAAAAGAAAAATACCCGGAACAGGAAAAAGTTATCGGCGAAATTCTTCATGATCTTGAAAAAGATTTAATGCGCAGCAGGATTCTTTCCGAAGGAATTCGTCTTGACGGAAGAAACACCAAGCAGGTCCGCCCTATTACAATTGAATTAGGCATATTGCCAAGAACGCACGGATCAGCATTATTTACACGTGGAGAAACTCAAAGTTTAACCACGGTTACCCTCGGTACTAAAAACGACGAACAGACAATTGACGGCTTGATTGATGAATACTCCAAAAAATTCATGCTTCATTACAACTTCCCGCCATTCAGCGTGGGCGAAGTTGGCAGAATGTCTGGTGTTGGCCGCAGGGAAATCGGTCATGGAAACCTTGCAGAACGCGCATTAAAAATATTAATGCCGCCTGAAAATATTTTTCCATATACAGTAAGATTAATCTCAGATATCCTCGAATCAAACGGTTCATCTTCTATGGCTACTGTTTGTGCAGGTTCATTGGGATTGATGGATGCCGGTGTTCCGATTCAGAAAGCATGTGCCGGTATTGCTATGGGACTGGTAAAAGAAGGTGAAAAATTTGCCGTCCTAACAGATATTCTTGGAAACGAAGACCACCTTGGAGATATGGACTTTAAGGTCGCAGGAACCACAGATGGAATT
>JARLHB010000266.1 GCA_031292465.1 Ignavibacteriaceae bacterium | reverse complement strand
GTACACCAATTGAAATTATCGGGGAGGTACCTGCCAATGCGAATGTAATGCTGGCGCAAATTCAGGATGGTACAAGTTCAGACGGCGCAACTTTTGTAAATATGTTTAATATTATGGGTAATATTACTTTTAAACATGTCTTTATAATTACAGCAGATCTAAATAATTCGGTTGGCGCATGGACATTTTATCAAACAGCAAATGCAAGAGTTGTTATGGATTCAATTGTAGTTGATCCTGTAGGATGGCAAAGTTTGCTTAATACTAATGCCGATAAAAAGGAAACATATGTCACTAATTCTGTATTCCTTCGGAACGGAAATACTATAAGCCCATGGGACGGCTGGTTATTCCATAGTGAAGGTACGAGAGATATTAACTGGGATACATTATATGTTGAAAATAATACTTTTGTAAATGTAGCTTTGTTTATTTATCATGCAGAAAATTTTACTCAGGGTATAACCAACTTTATATGGCTTAACCACAATACAATCCTATATCCCAAAGCAGAATTAGAATATAGTTACATTAAAAATTCAGATTTCTTTACCAATAACTTGCTGTGGCAGGGATGCTATGATCCTTTTGTTGATACCTGGAATGAATCACGGCCAGACGGATCAGCTCGTAGGCTTACAAGTTTGTTCGGCGTTGATACATTGACAAATGAGTCATTCCCGAGCCAGCGGAAAGCATTTATAGAATACAATTTTAATTGTATTGATCCAAGAATAAATGCAGACATACAATTAGCGGCAGCAAATAACCAAAATGCATATTTAAGACCGTTAGTAATGCCTTCCTCTGTAAGGGATTCGAGCAGGGAAGCACAGATGTTTTATGATAAAACGAATTTCCCATATTTCTTAAATGGTAATAATATTGAGTATATACCAAATAGTGAGCCTTATAAGGTAGGCAATTCATCCTTTATTGATCCTGGCTTTAAAGACTCAACAATTTATGCATATACAGATTCCACAGTAGCCTGGAAGACGGATTCTTTTAAAATGGAACTTGGCCTTCCGGCTGATCAATATCCTTCTGCCTCTGCATGGCCCAGCATGCTCTTTACAAAAGAACCAAATGGTCATAATGAGGGTAACCCGACTGTATGGCCAAGAGTTAATGGTGCCTATACAAATTCACAATTATTAACTGCCTCAATTGAAGGGCTGCCACTCGGTGATTTGAACTGGTTCCCTGAGGCAAAAGATGTCTGGTTAAAAAATAAATCTCAGGTTATGAATCATATCCTTTTACAAAGCGAAACACAGCTCAATTTAGCTAACGCTAAAGATACAGCTATTGCCTCATCAATTGCAGCTTCCTGGGCAGGGCCAATGAATGCTCTTGATAGTAATAAGACTGATTGGTGGTCAAGTGGCGGTCATAGTACACCTGATGGAGAGGAATGGATATATATAGATCAACGTGTTGCAAAAACAGTTGCTAAAGTTGTATTAGTTCCAAGGCAGGATGGAGATTCTGTAATGTGTTTCCCACAAGATTTTAAAATTCAATATAGTTCAAATGGAACTGATTGGACTGATGTTCCCGGCCAAAGCTATACAGAGTATCCGTCACCTAAAAATCAGAACGGAGAGACATTTACCTTTTCTTCTCCTATAAGCTGCCGATACATACGTATAGATGCTACAAAGTTAAGGCCAGATTATCCATTTTTAGCTTACTGGTTCTGTCTTGCTGAATTTAATTTATATAATACAGCAACCGGTGTAAATGGAAAAACAAATGAAGTTGTTAAAAGTTATAGCTTATCGCAAAATTATCCCAATCCATTTAATCCTACTACAATCATTAATTATAGTATTAAGAAGCAAGGGTTGGTTACTCTAAAAATATATAATATTCTTGGTCAGGAAGTTGCATCCTTAGTAAACCAGGTACAAAAAGCTGGTAATTACAATGTTAATTTCAACGCGTCTAAATTAGCCTCCGGAGTTTATATGTATAAAATTCAGGCAGGAGATTTTTCATTAACAAAGAAGATGATGCTCTTAAAGTAATATTTTGAAATAAGAATATTTATGATGGGTTAAGCAGGTTGACAATAAATCTGCTTAACCTTCTTAATTTTGAGTCCCATTAATCAATTTTAATTTATTACAATTAAAGGTAACTATTTAATGAAAAAAACAATTTTCATTCAATTGTTCTTTATTCTAAGCATAATATTACCTGCCCGATCAACAGATCCAACTTACCTTACAATTCTTGGAAGTCCTTATACATTTTCCCAGCAATTTAATTCAATGTCAAAAGATAGCAGCCGGCAACTTGCTTTTGGTGTAATACTATATACAATGAATACTGATGTTAATACATTGAATCAACAAACAGAGCAGGCATTGGATTTAGCAGAGTCAAGTGGTTATCCAGTTCTAATAAAGCTTGATGACTGGAATTATAATACAACATCAACAGACTCAGAATTAGTTGAATGGACGGGTTGGCCCGCGAATGGCCATAAATATGGCCCATTAGTTAAACGGCGGTGGATTAATTGGGGGACTTGGTTTACAGTTGAAGCCCCAAGGAACTATGAAAGCTCGAAACTCCGTTTGGAGATTGAGAATAAGCTTGTAAATGGAGTTATCCCCCCAATTGTGAACAGACTTGCAAAATGGCAATCATCCGGTAAACAATATTTATTTGCAGGTTTAGTAGTTGGATGGGAATCGGGTTATTATACAATGAAAGGTTATGGAACTATAAACCTGAACCCGCTTCCAACATATAATGGAATAACATATAGCGATAGCGATGAGGTTAATACCGGTTATGCTGCCTTAACTAGTAAAGGCTATACTTTAGATTCAGTTAAGAAAATAGCATCATTGGAAGGTAAAACAGAAGATCAGGTTATCCATGGTTTAATGTCCAATGTAGTTCAGGATTATATTGCATTCTGGACAAAAACATGTTATGAAAATGGTATACCCCAAAATCGCATATATACGCACTTTACAGCTGTAGCAACTATTCCGGAATCGCAGTCACCGATTTCATTCAGTGATGGCAGGGTTCTTCCAATTGAATCAGCTACTAATCAATACTCCCGTCCGGGAGTAACCGCAACAGATTATTTAATTAACATAGATACAACTTCAAAGATATTTAATAATCTGCAATATTCGGAGTGGGGAGCTTCAGAGATAGACTTTAGTAATTCAACACGAACTGAACAGGGAGCAGCACAGCTTTTTGATCATCTATCGGAAGCTGGGGCTAAGATGATGTGTCTATTCGGCTGGTGGATAACAGCAGGTGATCAATTTGAAGTTAAAACTCCGGGAGTAATTGAAGCTATATCCAATTGGTTGAATGGTACAGCTAACAGCGAATTGCCCATAGCAGTATCATCTTCAAATGCAGCTTCATGGGTTAATGTTCAAAATGTACTTAATAATAATCCATCTGACTGGTGGGCAAGTGCCGGGCATAATACTCCAAATGGTGAGGAATGGATATGCATAGACCAGCGAACATTTAAAAGTGTTGCTAAAGTTGTATTAGTTCCAAGGCAGGATGGAGATTCAGTAATGTGTTTTCCACAAGACTTTAAAATTCAGTATAGCTCAGACGCATTTAATTGGACTGACGTTCCCGGGCAAAGCTATACAAATTATCCTTCTCCACAAAATCAGGATGGAGAAGTATTTACTTTTTCCTCTCCTGTAAGATGCCGATTTATAAGAATATACGCTACAAAGTTACGGCCAGATTACCCCTTTATTGCTTACTGGTTATGTCTTGCTGAATTTAAGTTGTATAGTTCAGCCGCGGGTGTTAATGATAAAAAAGATGAAGTTGCTGCCAGTTATAGTTTGTTACAAAATTATCCTAATCCGTTTAATCCGGCAACTATAATCAAATACGGTATTCCGCAAAGCGGTCTTGTAACTCTGAAAGTATATAATGTTTTAGGCCAGGAAGTTGCATGCCTGGTTAACAAGGAACAGAAAGCAGGTACTTATAATGTAACTTTCGATGCTGCAAAACTTGCTTCGGGGGTATATATGTATAAAATACAATCAGGTAATTATTCACTTATCAAAAAAATGATGCTTCTGAAGTAAAATATCCGGATAAGTTAATTGAGCTTTAATAGTAAAGTAATTATACTTTAGATAATGTTATTAATACCTGTTAAAGTTCTATCATATTATACATAAAAATGTAAAGGCGGAAAAATGAAGAAATTAGTATTGTTACAGGTGATGATTGTATTTTGCTTCCAAATTATCTTTGCACAGAATTCTGCAAGAAAACCGGTACCTGTAATATTTGATACTGATATGGGCGGAGATTATGATGATGTTGGCGCAATAACAGTTTTACATGCTTTGGCTGACAGCGGATACGCAAACATATTGGCTACAGTAGCCAGTGTAAAATATGAAGGTGTGGCAAGCGTACTGGATATATTCAACACATATTTTAAACGCCCCGGTATTCCCATCGGCGTACCCAAAGGAACTGCGCTTGAAACAAAAGACTGGCAGCATTGGACGGATACAATACTGGCAAAGTATACATACTCTGTCAAAAGTAATAAAGACGTCCCAGATCCGGTAACAATATACAGAAAGATACTTGCTTCACAGCCTGATAAAAGTGTTACAATTGTAACAGTAGGCTTCTATACTAATCTTGCAAATTTGTTAAAATCTAAACCAGACCAATATTCACCGCTTACAGGCAAGGAATTAATTAAACGGAAAGTGAAACAGCTTGTAAGTATGGCTGGTAAATATCCATCAGGCAGAGAGTATAACCTTTTTGCAGATTCCGTATCATCCAAATTTGTCTGCAGAAATTGGCCTGCACGTATTGTATTTGACGGTTTTGAAATTGGCGAAAAGATAAAAACCGGCCTGCCTTTAATAAGAAATGAAAAAATACAGAACAGTCCGGTTAGGGATGTATTTAGCTTATGTATTCCTAAAGCCAAAGAAGATGAATTTGGAAGAATGAGCTGGGATGAGGTAGCTGTTCTGGTTGCAATAAAAGGTTATAAGCCATGGTTTAAAGTTCGAGAAGGAAGAATACAAGTTGAAAATAGTGGAAATAACAGTTGG
>JARLHB010000265.1 GCA_031292465.1 Ignavibacteriaceae bacterium | reverse complement strand
TTCCATCTTCAATTAATTTTGCAATAATTTCAAATCCCGGTACGTTCAGTTCGCTGTTGTACATTTTTGCTATTGCAAGATATGGTTCGGCGGCTTCAGGATTGATGATAGAAGCTTTCTCAAAGTATTGAAGTGCGCGTTCATTATGTTTGCCATAAGTAGAGATGGATTCTAATAATTGGCCGACACAATAGTAGATGTTGTAGGATATATCTGGAAATTCCCTGCAAATTTTTTCCGCAAACATAGAAATTTCGTCTACCGAAAGAGCTTTATTGCGGAGTAAAATTTTGTAAAGCTCTTCATCATAAATCTTTCTTTCAATTGCCACCCTGAATGTATCAAATAATTCATCGGGCGAATTAGAATTCCTGAATATTTCTTCCAGTTCCAGTTTTAATTTAGAATCCATTGATGAAGGAAATTTTGATTTATAGTTTATCGGTGCTTTTAAACAACACGTTTACTTAATAGTTTTCTTCTTTGAAGCATCATTATATAGCTCTAAATATTTTGCAGCCGAAGCTTTCCAGGAAAAATTTTCTTTCATTCCATTCGATTGAATTGTTTTCCACGTCGTTCTGTCTGCATAAGCAGCAATGGCTTTTTTTACAGTTTCAAGAAGTGCTCCGGAATTATAATTAAAAAATGTAAACCCAGTTCCGGTTTCAGAGCTGTTTTGTTTGCATTCAAACCAGTCATGCACTGTATCCGCAAGGCCGCCGATTTTTCTAACAACCGGCACGGTGCCGTATTTTAAGCTGTATATTTGATTTAATCCGCAGGGTTCATAAAGAGACGGCATTAAGAACATATCGGTTCCAGCTTCAACAAGATGAGAAAGCTCATTATTAAATCCGATATATAGGGCAACTTTATCCGGATATGATTGCTGAAGGTTTCTGAACATTTCTTCATAGCGGTCTTCTCCGCTTCCAAGTATTATCCACTGTGCATTCAATTTCATTAATTCTTCTGATGCTTCTTCAAAAAGGTCAAACCCTTTTTGGCTTACCATTCTTGATACAATACCGATTGCCGGTACGGCATCGTCAAATTTTAAACCGAAGTTTGTTAACAGAAACTGCTTGTTTTTAGTTTTTCCACTAAGGTCATCCAAAGAATAATGATGCGGCAGGAATTTATCATTTACCGGGTCCCATTCGGAATAATCAACGCCATTTATTATTCCGTAAAGGTCTTTTTTCCTTAGCTGCAAAACGGTTTCCATTCCGCACCCAAACTCGGGTGTTAATATTTCTTTTGCATATGTATTACTTACAGTATTAATTATATCCGAATACATTATCGCGGTTTTCATAAAAGAAAAGTCGCCATGGTATTCAATAGGGCTTTCAGGATAAAATAATCGGGGACTAATTGCGGCATTATTAATTGTGTTTTTTGAGAACCTTCCCTGGTAACCAATATTATGAATGGTGAAAATGGTGGAGGTGGATTTAAATAGATTATCCCATGCATAATTTTCTTTTAAATATAAAGGTATTAAGCCTGTCTGCCAGTCGTTACAGTGTATTACATCCGGAGCCCATTTTAATCTTTGAAGTGTTTCGATAACACCGCGGCAAAATAGTATAAACCGCTCATCCTCATCAAATCCATCTGTATAGATCTGGTCCCGGTGAAAATAATGAGGGCAGTCAATAAAGTTTACTTCTACAGTAGAGCCGGGCAAGATGGCCTGATAGACGTGCGCAAATCGTGTATGATTATTAATTTTAATTGGAATTTCTCCAATTTCCCAGTTGTAATGTAATCCGAATCTTGATTCGTCTATTGAGTAATATTTGGGTATAAACAGTTTTACTTCACAACCGTATTTTTCTAAAGCTTTTGGAAGCGAACCGGCAACATCCGCTAAACCTCCGGTTTTGGCAAAAGGTACTGCTTCAGAACATATGAAAGCTATTTTCATTATATAAAAATTTCTAATTAATAATTTCTGTTGATTTTGTTAATTAATATGCAAATCTGCGAAAGATTTTGAAAAGGTTTTTCTAACAATTTTAGTTCAATTGTTGTTAAGTTTCATTTGCTAAACAGAATGTTTAATTTTGTTTATGTGCAAATATAAGATAAATTTTTGAGATTATAGGTGATTGGTATGATGAAACAGGAAATTCAAGTCTTTGCATCCGGCAGTTCTGAAAACAAACCCGTATTATTTATTCATGGCTTTCCTTTTGACCACCACATGTGGGATGCCCAGGTAAACGAACTGAAGTCCCGTTATTATTGTGTTACTTATGACGTGCGCGGTTTGGGCGTTTCGCCTGCCGGCGACGGCCTGTTTACATTAGAATCCTTTGTTGATGATTTGGAATTTATTATTAACAATTATAAGCTTAACAAACCGGTATTGTGCGGATTGTCTATGGGGGGATATATTGCTTTCAGATGTGTTGAGAGAATGGAAAGTAAGCTTGGCGGGCTAATATTATGCGACACTAAATCAGAACCGGATACAAATGAGGGCAAATTAAAAAGAGCTGAAGGTATAAAAAATATTAATAGCGATGGATTGCAAAAATTCATAAGCAACTTTGTCCCTAATTGCTTTGCAGAAAAATATATTAAAGATTTTTCAAAAGGATATAATGAAATATTAAGCCGGTCTCTAAATTATGACCCGGCTGGAGTGAAAGGCTGCCTTCTTGCTATGCAGGGCCGGACGGATGTTACACCGTATTTGTCAGGTATTAATATTCCATCGCTAATAATATGCGGGGAAGAAGATAAATTTACACCGCCCGCAGCAATGAGATTGATGTCGAAAAAAATCAGCAATTCGGAATTTGCCATAATTCCGGGTGCAGGGCATATGTCCCCGGTTGAAAATCCCGGGGTATTTACTAAAATTATAAATGATTTTTTAGCGAAGCATTTTGTTTAATTATTCTGATAATTAATAATATTACAGTATATAAATTCATTTAACGGAAAAAAAATAATGTTAATTCTAAAAGTTCCTGTTCCGCGGCTTCTTTTTATCGGGTTTGGAAATGTGGGACAAAAAGTTGCGGAATTATTCCTTTCTAAGAATAAAACTCATCCCGGCCTTTCGGGCTTTAAACCTCAGGTTATAGGAATATTTACAAAAACACATGGCGCAGTAGTCAACCAGGCGGGAATAAATCTTGAGAAATCATTTAATCAGTTTGTTAAAAGCAAGCATTTTACCCAGGCTAATCCCGATTATGTAAATATTCCGGTAATAGAAGCGGTTCAAAATTTAGATTATGATTGTCTGATAGATGTTTCCGGGCTTACAATTGAAAAAAAAGGCGAACCCTCTATTACATATATCCGCGAGGCATTAAAGCGCAGTATAAACGTTGTTTCGGCAAACAAAGGCCCGGCAGCATTTGCATATAAAGAGCTTCACTCATTAGCAGATAAACAAAGCTGCAAATTCCTGCACGAATCAGCAGTTATGGATGGCGCACCGGTATTTAATCTATACAGAAATAATTTAAAAGGATGTAAAGTAACCGGACTTTCGGGGATACTTAATTCCACCACTAATTTTATCCTTTCGAAGATGGAAGAAGGGGTTGCTTATGAAAAGGCACTTAAAGAAGCCCAAAAACAAGGTTTTGTTGAAGACAATTATTTAAATGATATCGACGGCTGGGATGCCGCAGTAAAAATAACTATTCTTGTAAATCAATTAATGGAAGCGCCAATAACTCCTTTTGAAGTTTTAAGAGAAGGAATTGGAAATATTACAATAGAACAGGCTCAAAATGCCTGTGAACGCGGATATCATCTAAAGGCAATTTGCCGTGCTTTTTATGAAAAAAATATTTTACAAACAAGAGTATCGGTAGAGGAAGTCCCCGATGATCATATTTTTTCTAAGGTTTCCGGGACGGGCTCTATTCTGAGAATTGAAACGGATTTAATGAATCCCATCATGGTTGTACAGGAAAATCCTTCTATTCAGGATACTGCATACGGTATAGTAAGCGATTTACTTTCTATCTTTACTCAATAAAAGATTCTATACTGCCGGATTATTTCAATATTATCATCTTTTTAGTTTCCGAGAAACTTCCAGATGTTAATTTATAATAATAAACTCCCGAAGAAAAATTGGATGAATTAAAGTTGTAAGAATAGTTGCCAGCGTATTTATATTCGTTAACAAGTGTTTTAACTTTTACGCCGATTGCATTAAAAATTTCCAGCATTACATTTCCCGAAATGGGTGCGGAAAAGCTTATTCTTGTGGATGGGTTGAACGGGTTAGGGTAGTTTTGATATAATGTATAACTTGAAATAGGATTGTTTCTTGCAATCCCTGAAACAGAAGAGACTACAACGCTTTTATTGGGGGCAAAATTCCACATGTCTCCGGCATCGTTTACTCCGTTAAAATTTACGCTGTTGCCGTTTGCATATAATGTAATTGTCCCGGTTGATGTAGGAGCCGTATAAAGGAAAGTAAAGGTTACTGCGCTACCGGACGGGGCCTTGGGGGCCACGTGGGTTAATTCTCCGTCGCTTTGGTCAAGCCTTAAATCAGATCCCTGTGGCGCTAACGTTCCCGATGAAGCGGCTATGTCTGTACCCGCCCTTGCTAAGGGCCCGCCTGTAATTGTAACTGAATAAGTACCCGTTTGTCCTGCAGTAAGTGAATCGGGGCCTGAAATAGTAACAGTAACATTTGAAGAAGGAGATACATTATGACACGTACATCCATCCCCGTTTTTATGCGTTCTGCCGGTTATCCCGGTTGAATACGCATACAATAAAATTGATGTGCTTAAAGTAATTAAGATTACACTTACTGCTGCAGAAGCTTTGTATTTAATTAGTTTCATTTATACCCTTATTTCTTCTGATTTCTAATTATTAGCTTTTACGTTTTTGCCGAAACTCTTTAGTTTAAAAGAGATTTACCGAAATTGGAAAAGACAGGTGCGTTCTAAATTAATGATCTGATTGAGTAATAATTTGAATCAATAAAACTCTAATTATAATATAAATCGGTTTTTTGTGAAAAGTTGTTATTTATGTCGGCTGTCTGAAGTAATGTGAGGCAGAATATAGATCTTATAACAAACACAGCCCGGAATGATTACCGGGCCGTAAAAAAAAGATGGCCGCTTAGTGGTGATGCCCGCCGGAACCATGAACATGGCCGTGGCTTAATTCTTCAATAGTTGCATCGCGCAAAGACAGCAATTCAACATCAAATGTTAAAGTCTGGCCGGCTAACGGATGGTTAAAATCGATAGTAATGTTTTCTCCTTCAACAGTTTTAATTACAAAAGGCATTTGTTGTCCATCAGGAGAATCAGCTATAAAAGCCATGCCTGCCTGTATATCGGTTTCTTCAGGAAATTCGGAACGGGTAACATGTTGTAAAGCGGAATCATCATAAATTCCGTATGCTTCTTCGGGCGATAAGACAACAGTTCTTTTACTTCCTATCAGCATCTCCCCGATGTTTTCTTCTAACTTTGGCAGTATTTGATTGCCGCCGCTTATAAAAGAAAACGGTTCTTCCTTCGTTGTTGCTTCTATTATATTATCATCGGTATCTTTAAGAATAAAACTGATTGTTATTACCTGGTTGGATTTTATAGGCATAAATCTCCTTTAAATTAAATAATCATTGTTGTTATTAAAAAACACTGTTTCGATTTAGTTAAAAATGGTTATGCAAAATAAAAGATATTTCAACAGGCCGTATGTTAGCTTTTAATTATACCTTCGCTGTCAATGTTTGAGGATCTCGGTTCCCAATCTAAACCTTCACAAGGAAGGAACACCCTGGTTGGATGTTTATCATGAAGCATACACAAAACGGCAGTTTCATCAAAGTGTGCGCATGTTGAACAGAGAGTTGACTCAAGAATTTCTTTATTTTTTGATTTAAAAAGTCTATAATGAATTATAGCCGGATGTAATATTGCCGCATATATAGTTGCGGTACTAATCAACCACCAGAATTGCTGCGGAATATATGCCTCCAGGATCCAAAGAAGCGGAATGACGATGGCAATTCTAATTATTGTCCAAAATATAATTTCGCCCATCCATTACTCCGGCGGGTAGTGAAATTTTAAAATAAATAACCTTAATGTTTAAGATAATTATTGAAAATTAAAAAACAAAGAGATGTAATTTCGTTAAATTATAAACTATTTGTCTTATTCAGCCATGTTTAAATAATTAACTTACCTTTCGCAAAATTGTACGGCGAAACTTG
>JARLHB010000264.1 GCA_031292465.1 Ignavibacteriaceae bacterium | reverse complement strand
GCATTTATTCGCTTTTCAGCATTCAAACCGGGCTGTTTCCGAATATTACTTTTCCCAAAATTAAAATTATTGCCGATAACGGCGAGCAGCCCATTGATAAGATGATGATTACTGTGACTACTCCGCTTGAAAATGCAATAAAGAAAGTCCCGGATCTTAACCTTCTTAAAAGCGCAACAAGCAGGGGAAGCTGTGAAATATCTGCATTTTTTAATTGGAGTTCAAATGTAGATTTGGATAAGCAGAACATTGAAGCGCGTATAAATGCAATTAAGCAAAACCTGCCGCAGGGTATAAGTATAACAGTAGAGAAAATGAATCCCTCCATTTTCCCTGTGATGGGCTTTTCTCTTGAAGGCAGCGGGCTTAACCAGGTAGAATCAAGGCAAATTGCCGAATATACAATCAAACCGTTTTTGTCAAGAATACAGGGAATATCCGAAGTAGTTGTAGCCGGCGGACAGGTTGAAGAATTTCATGTTAATCTTGATCTTGCAAAGATGAGTAACTTAAGAATTACTCCTCAAACAGTATCGGGAAAAATTGGGGAGTCTAATTTTATTTCTTCTACCGGGTATCTGAACGATTACAACCGCTTGTATTTAACTATAACGGATGCAACACAGGACAGTAAAGAAGAATTAGAAAACATGGTTATTTTAAATGGCCAGAAAAGGGTTGTAAAGTTAAAAGATATTGCTGATATAGAAGTTGGCGCTGAAAAGAATTACACTAAAATTGAAGCCAACGGCAAAGTGGTTCCATTAATCCAGATTCTGAAACAACCTGATTCTAATTTACTTGATGTGGTAAGTTCCGTTAAGAGCGAGCTGCCTAAGCTGCAGAAAATTCTTCCCAAAGGCGTTAAGCTGATGCCGTACTATGATCAGGCTGATTTTGTTTCGGAGGCGACCAGAAGCCTGAAGGATGTCTTGTGGATTGGATTGCTGCTTGCCATCATTGTTACAATAATATTTTTAAAATCATTTAAAGCAAGCTCAGTTATTCTTATTACCATTCCGCTAACGCTTGGGCTAACGCTTATCGTTCTTTATGCAATAGGATACACTTTTAATATAATGACTATAGGCGCCATTGCCGCTTCAATTGGATTGATAATAGACGATGCAATAGTAGTGGTTGAGCAAATACACCGCACGCATGAAGAACACCCGAAAGAAACAAGTACCACATTAGTAATAAAGGCTATAAGGTACTTAATCCCTGCAATGATTGGTTCATCATTAAGTACAATAGTAATATTCCTGCCGTTCTTTTTAATGCGCGGGGTTGCCGGGGCTTATTTCCAGGTAATGACAAATACGATGATAATTACACTTGTATGCTCTTTCTTTGTTACATGGATAGGCTTGCCCGTTATTTATTTAGTCTTTTCAAAAGAAGAATCCTATGTAAAAATCCAAAAGGAAGTGAAGAGAAGGAACTGGGTTTACTATTTTATACAAAGGCCTGTAATTTCTCTTTCTTTTGTTGTTCTGCTGATAGCAGCTTCCGCTTTTATAATACCAACACTGCCATCCGGATTTCTACCTGATATGGATGAAGGCTCAATCGTACTTGATTTTGTGAGCCCGCCGGGTACATCGCTGGAAGAAACCGACAAGATGCTTAATGTAGTTGACAAAATATTAAAGAATACTCCAGAAGTTGAAAGCTTTGCCCGTGAGATAGGCGCGCAAAACGGTTTCTTTATCACGGAACCTAATACCGGCGACTATACAATTAAATTAAAGAACAAAAGGGATTTAACTACAGATGAAGTCTCTGATGTTATACGTAAAAAGATTGAAGCTAAACTGCCTGCCCTAAGGGTTGATTTTGGGCAGCTTATAGGCGACATGCTTGGCGACTTAATAAGCTCTGCACAGCCGATAGAAGTTAAAATATTCGGCAATGATCAGGAAAAACTAAAAGAACTTGCTGATCAGGCTGCAAAAATAATTGAAAGCACAAAGGGTACCGCTGATGTATTTAACGGCGTTACTATAGCCGGGCCTGAAATCATTTTTAAACCAAAGAATGATCAATTAGCGCAATTCGGTTTTACCCCCAGCGATTTACAATTCCAGATGGATTCTAAAATTGAGGGAACAGTTGTCGGGAATGTATTAGCTAAAAACAAGCTTATTAATATCAGGATGTTTGAAGGTGAAAGAAATTATTCTGTCAACGATTTGAAAAGCAGCCCGATTTTCCTTGCTGATGGTACTATACAGCCTATAAGCGAGTTTACGGATATTAATATTGTTAAAGGTGTTGCGGAAATTGACAGGGAAAACCTGCAGCAAATGTTTGATGTTACCGCAAGGCTGGATAACAGAGATTTGGGAAGCACGCTTAAAGATATTAAAAAAAATATAAGCAATGGAATAAAGCTTCCCCCCGGCTATGAGATTGTTTATGGCGGCGCTTATGCAGAGCAGCAGCAGGCTTTTAATGATTTACTGGTAATTCTTCTTCTTGCAATACTTTTAGTATTTACGGTTATATTATTTTTATTCAGGAAAATAAAAGTAGCAATTGCAATTATTGCTATTGCTATACTCGGCATTACGGGCAGTTTTTTAGCCCTGTTTATTACCGGAACACCTCTAAACGTAGGCAGCTATACTGGCATTATTATGATTGTCGGTATAATCGGCGAGAATTCAATATTCACATACCTTCAATATGCAGAAGCAAGAAAAGGGAATATGAATAAAGATGAGTCGATTGTCTTTTCAATTTCTACAAGGCTGCGTCCCAAGCTTATGACGGCGTTTGGAGCTATCATAGCATTGCTGCCGCTTGCATTTGGAATGGGCACAGGCGCCCAGATGCATCAGCCGCTGGCAATATCTATAATTGGCGGGTTCATCATAGCCCTGCCTTTATTGCTTATCGTGCTGCCTACAATTCTCAGGATGATTGAAGAGTAAGCCTGGGCTTGGTTTGAAATATCCATTCGTGATTTATCTAATACTTAAGCATAGTTAAAGAGTGTATCTTATAGTTATAAAAATTAAAGTTTACTTTAGCTTTTCTTAAATACGTTATTACTTAACGCGGATTTATAACCTGATGGGAAAAACACAAGCCATTATACTTTTCGGTATTATCTTCCTAATTTTTCAGACACAGGCAGCAGCCTTTGAACAGCATGTAATAGTATTAATACCGGATACAGGCACGGTATTACCTAAGACAAATTCTGAGCATGAAAAAGATACTGATGAACAAATAACCTGGTACCGGATGTTTACAAATATTCCTGCCGATTATGCAGGCTTATTTTATAGTACATTCAAAGTACAAAGAATTCCTGTTTTATTAACTGTAGGCGCGGCAACAGGGTTATTAATGCTGGCTGATGAACCGGGGTGGAAGTATGACCGCACATTGATAAAGAAATATCAATCGTTTGGCAGGCTCTCTGACTATTCCATAAAAATGGGAGACGGAAAATACCAGTTCTTGACTGCCGGGTTGTTTGCTGTTCCCGGATTAATTTTCCATAATGAAACTGCTATCCGGACAGGAAGCAATATAGCTGAAGCGATTATTTCAACAGGCCTTATGGTGCAATTATTAAAAAGAATAACGGGCAGGGAAAGCCCTTCTGCCGCAACTGTAAACGGAGGTGACTGGGACCCGTTCCCAAGTATAAAACAATACCAGCAGAACCAGCCTGCTTATTATTCTTTCCCATCCGGGCATTTATCTACAGCGACTGCAATTCTTACGGTTATTGCCAATAATTATCCTGATGAAAAATGGATAAAACCTGCCGGGTATCCCTTACTTGGACTGCTTGGCGTATCTTTAGTAAGCAAAGGAATGCATTGGTACAGCGACCTGCCTTTAGCTTATTTTCTTGGCTATTTTTTTGGCAATATTATTGCACCGGAAAGGAAAGCGCAGGATCAGGAAAAGTCCTCTCTTATTGTTGCTCCCTCAATAAATTATAATGGCGCACAGCTTGGAGTTATTTATAATTTTTAATTTTGGAATAACCTTAGCAAATTAAAAATATTGTATTTATAATATCGCATAAAAGGTTTACTTGTACAGGCACAGAATTAGGATAATTT
>JARLHB010000263.1 GCA_031292465.1 Ignavibacteriaceae bacterium | reverse complement strand
ATTCCGGCTGGCGGATTTTAAAGCATAGTTCTTCAATTTACCAGGCAGGAAGAACAGCACATGAATGTATTGCTATAAAATTGAAGTGATATTTAGGCGTAGATACAAATAATTTTTATATTTTAACTTATATTTAAAAATCTAAAATATAGTTGTTATATATATGCCCATAGGTTTTATACGACCAACATTTATTTATCGAATAAGCCATTATCGTAACTTAGAATTTACATTAGCGAATGGTTTATTTTGTAGAAATTCAGATAAATGTGATCCGAATTATTTTAATATTGGTCATAAAAATTTAATAGACAAAAGAGGTAATCGTAACGTTCCTATTGATCCAGGAGGCGTATTAAACGATTATGTGCCTTTTTATTTTGCCCCTCGTTCACCTATGCTTTACAGCATTAACAAAGGAAATGTTCAAGGATTTCAAGGGACACAAAATGATATAATATATCTGGTAAGTTCCGTACAAGAAATAAAAGCATCAAAAATACCCTATGTATTTACTGATGGTCACGCCTACGTAGAAATATCGCAATTTTATAATACCGAGAATGATTTAAGGTTTGTAGACTGGGTGATAATGGGAGCGACCTATTGGAATAATACAGTGAATGATAATGACAGAAGCAGAAGGAGGATGGCAGAATTTCTTGTATATCAATTTGTGCCTATTACTTGTATATTTGGTATAGTTGTTATCGATGACATTATGGAAACTACTGTAAACGAAATTCAACGTAAATGTAATACAAATATAAAAACATATGTCAAACCTAAGTGGTATTATTAATATGTTTGAATTTATTAAAAATGGCAATCTCATCGAAGCTGATTCTGAGGCATTGGTTAATACCGTAAACACTGTTGGTATTATGGGTAAAGGTGTTGCACTACAATTTAAAAAAGCCTTCCCTAATAATTTTAAAGAATACGAGAATGCTGCTAAAGACAGTAAAATTCAAATTGGCAAAATCTTTGTAACTGAAACTGGTAAGTTTACTAATCCAAAGTATATCATCAACTTCCCTACCAAAAAGCATTGGCGTTATCCCTCAAAAATTGAATGGATTAGGGAAGGACTAAAAGATCTTAAACATTTTATCATTAATAATAATATAAAGTCCATCGCTATTCCTCCCTTAGGATGCGGTAATGGTCAGTTAAAATGGAATGATGTAAGGCCATTAATTATTAATTCACTTGATAATATTGTTGACTTAAAAGTTTTTCTATTTGAACCTTCAGATTATGCTTATGATAATCCTTCCCAAAAGACTCGTACTAAAAAACCAAAATTAACAGCCGTTAGAGCCATGGTTATTGCATTATTAAACCAATATACAGTACTTGGTTACGAACTTACTTTACTTGAGGCTCAGAAGTTGGTATACTTCCTACAACGATTTGGTGAGAAGCTACATTTAGATTTTGAAAAAGGTAAATATGGACCTTATGCAGACAAATTAACTCACGTTCTAAATGATATGGATGGACACTATTTATCAGGGATGAAAGGAAAAACGGCTCAACCTTTCGATAAAATAACTATAGTTTCAAGTGAGATAGAAAAAATTGAAGAGTTTATTAGCAATAACTGTACTCAGGAACAAAAACAAAGATTAGAATCCGTATATAATTTAATTGAGGGTTTTGAATCTCCCTTCGGAATGGAATTATTAGCAACAGTTGATTTTGTTATTAATACAGAACTAAACAAAGATTACAATTCAGCACAATTAAAAGATAGAATATCCAACTGGAATGGAAGAAAACAAAAACTGATGAAAAATGAGTTTATCGAAATTGCTCAAAAAAGATTATTGTCATTTTCTCCATTCCTTTATATATAAGAATCACTTATTAAAGATAATTACATCCTATCAATAAATTGAAAACTCCTTTAGTTCTAATTTGTTGAATGTTTTACAAATTTTTCATATTATGTTTTATAACGAATGAACTACCTCGCCGCAAGTGGACAAGGTATCAAATCCCAAACGCACCAAAAGATACGCCACAAGTGGTGGGAAATTAAACCCAAAAGAGATAAAAGTGAATTATTAAAATGACTTAAATTTTTACTAACTTTAATTTTATGATTATTACAAAATAGGATAATAAATGTCTGATTTGACGAAAAATGGAATACTAAACGCAATAAAAAAAGTAGATGATTCTAATTTTAATAAAGATTTCTTAATAGTTAATTCGATTAAAAATTTTGATGTAAAAGACAACAAGCTTACAGTTGATATATCGATAACCATTCCGGCCTCTGCCGACCGCAAAAAGTTAGAAGGTAAATTTGCCGAGTCATTGAAAAAAGAATTCAGCAATTTAGCAGATGTTGAAGTTAATTTAGATGCTAAAGTAACTACACACCAGGATACAAGTAAAAATGCAATACTGCCGGGTGTTAAAAACACAATAGCAGTAGCCAGCGGTAAAGGCGGCGTAGGCAAAAGCACTGTAGCCGTTAATCTTGCAGTGGCTCTTGCTAAAGACGGAGCTTCAGTAGGTTTAATTGATGCAGATATTTACGGCCCAAGCATACCCCTAATGCTTGGCCTGAAGGATAAACCTAAGGTTTTTCAGGATCAGAATTCCATGAAGATTGTCCCGCTTTCAAATTACGGAGTAAAGGTAATATCAATAGGTTTGCTCGTTGATGATAATGCACCTGTTATCTGGCGCGGGCCTATGGCAAGCGGAGCAGTTAAACAGTTTATGACCGACGTTGACTGGGGCGAGCTTGATTATCTTATCTTTGACCTCCCTCCGGGAACCGGCGATATTCAGCTTACACTTGTCCAGACGATACCGTTAACAGGAGCAGTTATAGTAACTACTCCCCAGGAAGTTTCACTTATTGATGCAAGGAAAGCCCTTAAAATGTTTACAAGGGTAAATGTTCCTATAGTTGGCGTAATTGAAAACATGAGTTACTTTATTGCACCGGATACAGGTAAGAAATATGATATATTCGGAAACGGCGGAGGTTCCAGAATGGCAATAGAACTTGACGCACCATTCTTGGGCGGCATTCCGATAGATCCGCAAATAAGAATCGGAGGCGATAATGGAATACCTATCGTTTATGACGCGCCTGATTCCGAACATGCTGCAGTCTTTACTCAAATTTCCAGAAATCTTGCGGCACAAATTCATATCAGGAACCTGAAAGGGAATTCCGCAGCAAAGATGGAAATTTCTCTTGATGATGAAGAATAGATTATTACTAAATTATTGTAAGCTATTGAATATTTCTTTTAAGTTATTATATCGGGCATAAAATTGAAAGAAAAAGTATTAGAGGCAATTAATTCTATACGCCCTTATCTGCAGTCTGATGACGGCGATATAGAATTAATTGAAATAACTGAGGATGCAATAGTAAAAATAAGACTGACAGGCGCATGTGCGGTCTGCCCAATGTTTCTTATGACTCTAAGGGCAGGTGTGGAAAGGTCCCTGATGCGCCAGGTACCCTGCATTAAAAGAGTTGAAGCAGTAAATTAAGTTTTATTACTTTAATATTTTCGATTCCGACATATTCAATTCATGGATATTAATATCCTTACCCGGCTCAATGCTGTCCAAAAGAAATCCATAAAAGGACAAAATGTTTAGAAATACAAAAGGAAAGTGACATTTTATATAAATCGATATTTGGGACCTAATGATAATTTTTCTTTAGACATGTAACAATGCAATTTTAGAGTTAACATTTTTGCTGATCTTTTAATTTAATGATTTAATTCTGTCCAAATAAAACCACTTCTGTTTCGCTTCTGCCGAAGCTCTATCCATTTTTATTTGATTACTCCTACTAATGTTTAGCTACTCCGTAGCTCTGAAATGAAACTGAATAATAGAAATATATATTTTTATATTCAGCCGCAGAGCGGCGGTACATCAGTAGTAATGCCGATTACCCTCATAAATCCGGGAGCTTCGGCGGAGCGAAATATGGCTTTTATTGTTCACGACTCGCCTTCGTTTCTTTTGGTCCTATGTACAGGCTTGACCCGGCTAAAGCCGCAATCTTGCCCTTCGGACTTGCTAAGGAGAGGGACAGGTTAATTTGCCTTTATTTTCCTTGATTAAAAGAATTTTTTATATTACACTAACTGTATATGAAAGAATTTACTTTTAAAAATATAATAAATTCTATATTATGGCTTGCCGGCGGATGCCTGCTGCTCTACCTGTTGTACTTAATTTCCGAAGTAATAATAATTTTTATAATATCAATTCTGCTTGCATTCATTTTCCAGCCGTTTGTTACTATCCTTGAAAAGAAAGGGCTGCACAGAATTGCTTCTATAATAGCGGCTTTTGCGGCAGCGGGAATTATTATTTATCTCGCTGTATCATTTATAATCCCAAATCTCGTTTACCAGATGGACCAGTTCATTGAAATGCTGAAGGTTATTTCACTTCATGACAGAATAATGGCTATGGAAAAAGTAATTCATAATTACCTGCCATTTTTTGCCCTTGGAACGCTTACAAAACGCTTTGAGGAATTTATATCTTCCGGCATACTAAGTTCATTCGATAAGATTACACCCATACTTTCCAGCATTATTTCAATCGTTGTGCTAAGTGTAGTGGTTCCGTTTATTACATTCTTTATTCTTAAGGACAATAAAATAATTATGCGCGGCTTACTGCAGGCAGTGCCGAATAAGTATTTTGAAATGTCATATTGGATATTGAAAAAAGTAACCGAGCAATTAGGCAGATATGTACGGGGCTGGCTTTTTGACGCTGCTTTTGTAGGTATTGCCTGCGGTTTGGGGTACTATTTAATCGGTGTTAAAAATGCGCTGCCGCTTGGGCTAATTTCGGGGCTGGGGCATCTTGTGCCTTACTTCGGACCGGTTATCGGCGGTGTTCCGGCTATAATTATTTCTGTTATCCAGTACGGCGATTTTTCGCATGTGCCTTTTATTATTATAATGATTTTAATTGTTTATGTTATGGATAACGGAATTGTACAGCCTTATGTATTTTCCAAAAGCGTTGATATGCACCCTTTAGTTATTATATTTTTAATACTTGTAGGAAGCCAGTTGTTCGGGGTTATAGGAATGCTTTTAGCAATACCAACTGCAACTGTTATAAGGACGCTTGTAAAAGAAATTTATTTCGCTTTTAAGAATTACAAAATTGCAAAACTAGAAAAGACCTAAGAATAACTTCAAAAAGAAAATATCTTAAATAATAAATATCTGTGCGGGGAAAGATTTTAACTTTGCGTGTATAGGGGAGAGTACAGTTCTACCCTTCTTTCTGCTGGTATAGTTGGGACATAATCAGTATACCAACTTGATTGTGGTTTAATAGAAATAATTATTAAAATGCAAAAAAGAAATATTTTAAATATAGTCCCCATAATTCCACCTATTGTTTAAGTTTATAAAATTATAACTATAAATTGTATCCCAATGATGTTGAAATAGTTTTAAAACGAATTCCCGGATAAACTTCTACTAATCCTTTTATATAACGAATATCTAATAGAATTTTTTTGTAATATAATGTTAACCCATATATAAAACTATAATCTACAAAATTTGGAGTTTCACCAAGTGAAGGAGCGAAAAACAACCTTGTTTCATTAAAACTGTAGTTCGGATAAGAAGAATTTATTGTCTTTGTAACATTTAATATAATTAATGATAAATTTCCACCAGTGTAAATTTGTGCCTTAATATTCTGCGAAAAGCAATAGTTGAATTTTATTAAATGAGGCAATTCCAAATAATAAATGTACATTTTCCTATCGCTTAAATATTTATAGGCTTCATATCCTGCTTCTTTATCCGGCATATTTCGAATAATTGCGCCTTTTAATGAAATATCGGTTTCCATACCAATTGAAAAATAATAATTATAGTCTGATTTATTTGGAATATTCCAGTCTTTAAAGTAACCTAATGTTGGTCCTATAAATATATCATGAGCAGTACCCCCATTGTTTGCACCTCTTCCATAATAATTCGAGAAATTGACTCCCCCTTTAAAGCCGGATTGTGCAAAAATAATTGGGTCCAATAATAGAATTAAAATACCTATATATATAATTTTCATTTTTATTTCCCTTCAACAATATTATATAATTTAGTTATTTCTGGTTTTGTATTCTAAAATATAAATACAGGTTATAGTATAGTTAAATTAAAATTTATTTAATTTTATCTCTATAATATTTAATAAGCCATTTATTATTATCAATAATGTTTTTTTACCAATTATTTGTTTTACTGTGTCAAATATTTGTATACCATATTAAGTAAAAGAGTGCTGCCATAAATAGTTGTATCCCTTGCAGCCAGTTTCCCGTTAAAAAGTATATTATTGGCCCTGTAAATAATAATATAAGCAAGCGTATTATTTACATGAAAATTAAGTAATTCCTCTTTGCATGAGGCATCTGCGACAGAAAGTGAGGAACTGTTATCCGGAGTAATTGGGTTTGCACAGCAAACATAAGTATAAAGTGTAAAGGAAAAGAAATATTAAGTGTTTCATGCCTACTCCTTAATAATAGTAATAATATTAACTACATCTGAGACTAGGGTTTGTGAGGACTACCCTGATATTACAAACAAATAAAACCCACTGATCATAATTAATAAAGTCTTAATTCATTGTCAATAATTAAAATACTAATTTTTAGTATAACCCGTGAGAAGAGAGGATTTTAATAAATTTATTCCCAATTATTTAATAGCCCATATGAAAGTTCATTTTAACGTTTTGGATTATTTAACGGAAGGCAATATTGCGCAGTAATTATTTCTTAATATGGAAGGACTAATTACCCGGCGGGAAGCATTTTAAAGTGCTTCCGCAAGCAGTTTCTTTATAACTTCAACAGAATTTATCCCGTCAGCTTCAGCACTGAAGTTTGTAATTATCCTGTGACGTAATACGGGAATCATGGATAATTTAACATCTTCAATATTCGGAGAAAACCTTCCCTGCATAACTGCTCTTGTTTTTGCTGCCAGTATAAGATACTGCGAGGCCCTTGGGCCTGCGCCCCAGTTTACCCAGTTCTTTACATACTGAGGCGAACTTTCCGCACCTGGACGTGTTTTGCCAACGATCTTTACAGCAAACTCAATTACATTTTCTGCAACGGGTACTTTCCTTATTAAATCTTGGAAGCTGATAATTTCCTGAGAAGTAACAACTTTGGAAAGCTTCGGGGAATATTCACTGGTAGTTGATTGGACAATTTTTATTTCTTCTTCAAAAGAAGGATATTCCAGCCACAGGTTAAACATGAACCTGTCAAGCTGAGCTTCAGGCAGCGGATTTGTTCCTTCCTGCTCAATCGGGTTCTGAGT
>JARLHB010000262.1 GCA_031292465.1 Ignavibacteriaceae bacterium | reverse complement strand
TGAGCAAGACAAATTACGTTACTATTACTGATGCTGCTGTAAAATCATTTGTAATTGTTCATGTTTTTACTATCCCGATAGCCGTGCAGTATTTACAGGGTTGGAATTTGCTGTCGGTGCCATTAGAAGTTAAAGACTGGAAGTTTTCTGATTTGTTCCCTCAATCCACATCAAACGCTTACAAATACAATGGTTTATATATAACAGCAGACTCATTAAACAGAGGAAGCGGATTCTGGGTAAAGTTAAGCTCTGACCAAAATGTAAGCTTTACGGGAGAACCATTTGTAGTTGACACTTTTAGTCTGAATGCCGGCTGGAATATGATCGGTTCGAGAGCCGATTCTATTGCAGTATCAAACCTGAATACAATTCCTGCAAATCTTATTTCCTCTTTTTATTTTGGCTTTAGTAACGGATATAAAATTGCAAATTGGATTGCCCCCGGCCGTGGTTATTGGGTTAAAACGACCGCTTCGGGAAAATTAGTTAATTCCACGCAGTTAAATAAAAACAGTAAATTAACTACAGATTTAAACAGCCTTAATAAGCTTATAATAAGCGATGCAGCCGGCAATGAACTTTCCCTTTATTTTACCAGCAATAATTTTGATAACTCTTTTTACGATATGCCGCCCAAAGCTGCCGATGAAGCTCCTGATATAAGATTTGCAAGCGGAAAATTTGCGGAAGCGTTTAGCAATATTTCGGGGATAAAGGATATTGAGCTGCAAGGTTTGAAATATCCTTTATCTGTGAAAGCTTTGATAAAGGACAAAGCAAAATACTCGATTAACTCCGGCGTGGATAAAAATGAAATTTGTTTAAATGAAACTCCTGTAACAATAGGTCAGGGGGCAAATACTATAAAAATAATTCTGACAAATCTAATAAACCGGGCAAGCATACCGGATCAATATCAGCTCGGGCAGAATTACCCGAATCCTTTTAATCCATCGACAATAATAAAATACGCCCTGCCAAAAGACGGAATGGTAACATTAAAATTATTTAACATTTTAGGCAGTGAAATAACGACTTTAGTTAATGAACAGAAGTCTGCGGGAAATTATTCAGTACAATTTAATGGTAGTAGCCTGTCAAGCGGAATTTATTTTTACAGGTTACGAGCCGGAAGTTATTCTGAGACAAAGAAATTGATTCTAATGAAATAAAATACTTAATATGGTATTGTTAAGTGCGAATCTTCAGAAGATTTGCACTTTTTGTTTTAAACTTGAATTCAGCGGGTTAAAATTCTCCGTACAATTTGACAACGTTTTATTTATGTTATTGTACAACGGCAATCTCCCTTATGCCGGCTGCAAATAGCATTAATTGTACTATTGTAAGTGTTTAATTAGATTATTACGTGTAATATCCGAGTGAAGAATTGTACGTTAAAATATAAAGGAGTCTTAAAATGTCCTGGCTAAGAAATCATTTCTCAAAGTTGAAAATATTATTACCTCTAATATCATTTGCTATATTTGAGATTTTAATTCTCCAAATTATTTTCTATATTCAGGAAAAATCAAACTCCATTTACTTCCTTGATTATGAACCACTTGCTTTGGTTATATTTATTTTTATATACTATCATTACGTACAAAGAATATATCTTGATCCCTTGTATAAAAAGATTATTGATTTATTCGAATCCGTAATAGGTGTATTTATCGGGTACATTGTTTTAAGAATTCCAGCACATATTTATCCTAAATTTTCCGAAGGTGAAATTGCTGAAGGCGATGGTTTTATATTTATAATGTTTATGAAGAGTTTTCTGACGTTTACAATATCTTTCATCATAATTAATATTATATATAAAAATAGAAGTAGAAGTGTAAATAAATAGCAAACAGTAATATAAATGGTATTTATCACCGAATTTTGCAAATTTATCGGCATCCAGCACATTAATCATTAGAAAATAAAAAGCCCCGTTTAAGAGGCTTTTTATCTATGAATATTTTGTCCTGTCAGTTCTCAATCATTTTGTAGCTTATCAGTACGGAGCCCGGCTTCTCCGGAATTTCAATATTAATTCCGTCCATTAATTCTTTTCCTGATTTAGTGATCTTAATTCCTAAATCTTCATAAACTAATTCATATTTGGAACCGGCAGCCAATCCTTTTAGTGTAACCTGTATTGATTCATCATGACATTTTTCACGGCGAAACGCCAGCACTATCCCGTCTTTCTGCTCGGGACGGTTTAGCTGGTATGCCAGCCAGAATGTTTCATGCATATAATGCAATTCCGGAGGCGTCAGGGGGTAATAGTCTGCATAATAGTATTGTCTTAATCTCTTAAAATCTGCAATATGCTTTTGATATGTATAAATCGTTTCATTATTACTTCCGTTAACACTCCAGTTTATAACACCGATGCTGCTAAGGCATGACCTTACAAAATAATTACCCGTCCTAGATAGCCCTGTTCCGTGAAGCGGCAGATATAAATTCAACCCGTATGTATGGCACTGGGCGCCTGTTGCGCTTTGTTCCAGATCAGTGCGCCAGAAAGGGGAGCTCCGCGAAGTAGTTTCAAGGTCAAGCCTTCTGCCGCCGGAAGCACAGTTATCAATAATCATATCAGGGAAACGGACAAGCAGGCTATCCCAGAAGGCATACAATCCTTCAATGTGCTTTGCTTCGGAAATTCCAATACGGTCTGGAGTATCATTGTTTTTCCAGTAAGGCATCGGGTCAAAATTAAAGTCCTGCCTGTAGTAATCGACTCCCTCCTTCTTAAAAAAGTCCGTCATATAATCCGTAAGCCACAACCTGGCTTCCTTATCGCCTAGATTAAAAAGGCGCGTGCTGGAACTTGGTTCACTTAACAGCCATTCTTGGCGCTCATATAATTTTGTGCCTTTATGAACTCTTTCAGGCTCGAACCACACCATAAGTTTTGCGCCTGCGGCATGTGCTGCATCTGAGATTGGTTTAAGCCCATTTGGAAAACGCTCTTTATCAACCGTCCAATTGCCTACATTTTGTCCCCAGCCCCCGTCTTCTTTATCCCATCCGCATCCTGTATACCACCCGGCATCAATCCAGAAGAGTTCCGGGGTAAACTTAAACTGTTGATACCGTTTTATATGTGCCAGCGCCGATGTTTCCGTTAAACAGCTATGAACACTGCAGGGCCAGGGCGCTCCATCCAGTTCAAATGCTACGGATAAAGGGAGCACCGGTACCTTGCCGTCAATTTTTCTAGTATGATGCGCCAGGATAAATCTTCTAAATTGGTTATGCCCGGCCATTGCGTCTTTGCCGTTCCAAAAAAGCAGGCAAATCTTTGGTGTACGGATTTCTTCATCGGGATATAAAGTTAGATGCATGTTTTCCATGCCGGATGTAAGAGAAATTGATTTTTCATCTTTCTGAACAACATCTGCAAACCATTTTCCCGTCCAGCCGACCGCCACAACAATACCCTTCTGAGCCGGAGTTTCAATATTAAAAAACGGAAAAGCCGTTTCATCGGAAGAGCGTCCGCTGCTTGGAGTCATGTATATGTTTTTGCCTATCTGCAATTCATCTTCAAACGGCTGGAAATCATTTACAGCGGCATTGCTTCCAAGGGAATGATGAAGTATAAATGTTCCCGCAGTGTTATAAGAAAAGACATTATTAATTACAGACGCTTTTTCTATAATGGGGGTATTTTGGGATGAAGTGTTGATGAACCGTAAGACATACTCTGCCGCGTTAAAATCGTTGTAGCAGGTAACAAAGCATTTTACAACCAAACCGCTTTGTTTATCGGAATAAGTATAAAGAAAGTTTTCTGTATTTTCTTCAGTTGATTTCAGTTTTTCAGCTTTATAATTCCAGCCGGTAATAAATGAGTCTGATGCTTTTCCGCCATATACAAATGAAAACGGCGGAATTTTTCCTTCTGCAAATTTCTCTTTTAACCATTCTTTTGCGTTTATATTATCGGAAGGCTGGCCGTTAATAATTACTGCGTATAGAACAAAAAGTAATGTAATTAAAACAAGTCTCTTCATACTTAATCTCCTGTCATTATTTAGCTTCTATTACGATATCTATTAAAAATAATTCACTTTCTTATATAAAGCCGGTAATTTCAAAGATAAAGTTAAAATTATCTGATCCTTAAAACATGTACATAAGTATAAATCATTTGTTTACATGTTAAAAGATGATGTAATTTTAAGTTTTCCAGACTTTCAAACCATGCACCTCTTCTATTTAAGGAATGATTAAGGGTTTCTAAGAATTACAATAACCGGTCGTTCTAAATAAAAATATCTTT
>JARLHB010000261.1 GCA_031292465.1 Ignavibacteriaceae bacterium | reverse complement strand
TTGAGACACGTAACTTAGCAATATTTGTCAAAATAGATTTTTTATTAATCCTTCATTTGTGTCCCGATATTCCGGGAGGCTTTGACAAGAGCTACTAACACAAATGAGGGATTTTTTATTTGGTGGATAGGATGGAAAATAAAAGTGCATGTAAAAGATTATTTGGTGATAATTTTAATACAGGATTGAAGGATAAATCATCAGCTAAAATGTCTCAAGCTGATTTTGAAAGAGCTTGGATGCATGGTAATTTCATTTATAATCCACGTTTCTATTATATACGGGAAAAATCAATGTGAAATTTGAATCCTTCTTTAATAAATGGAAGGAACTAAGTTCTAATGAATCAAAGCAAGTATTAAGGGCACTTCTAAAAACTCAATATAATTGCTCTTGAAACATAGATTCGGATGTAAAAAGAGCATTATCCCTATTAAAAAAGATAATAGTTAATAGAAGTACCCTATATTTAAACTGACTTATAAAACTTTTTTCATTACTTTTATTTCGCAAATTCAAAATCACTTTAAGGCAATGCTATGCGTAAGGTTTTATACCCCGGCACTTTTGACCCCGTTACAAACGGACATATTGATATAATAAATCGCGCACGGGAAATGTTTGACGGAGTTATTGTTACTGTTGCTGTTAACCCGACTAAAACTCCTTTGTTCTCTGTTGAAGAAAGGGTTGAAATGCTTCGCAAAAGCGTGGCGGATATTGATAATATCACAGTAGATTCATTCGACGGGCTTGTAGTTGACCATGCGCATGAAACAGGCGCTGTTGGTATAATAAGAGGCCTTAGGGCTTTAAGCGATTTTGAATATGAATTCCAGATGGCGCTAATGAACCGTAAACTTGCCGGAGATTTAACAACAGTCTTTCTTATACCTCATGAAAAATATACTTACCTTAATTCTTCCATTGTAAGAAACCTGGCAAGTTTAAATAGCGATGTAAGTGATTTTGTTCCGCCCGTTGTAGTTGAAATGCTTAAATCAAAATTTTCAAAATAGGATATTCCATGCCGGGACAAGGTTCTACAGGAAATGTTATTGCTGCATTAGCAAGTTTGTTTATCCCGGGATTGGGCCAGTTACTGCAGGGACGGGTTATAAAAGCTTTCATCATGGTTGTTCTTGCAGGTATCATGTGGCTTTTCTTCCTCGGCTGGCTTGTTCACTTATGGTCTGTAATAGACGCAGCAAGATTTAAAGGACACTAAACAACACAATCAGGCAGGCGCCAGTAAGGCACACTCTCTCTCTCAATTTATATTAATTGAATAAACTTTTGTTAAAGTCTTAAATATTACTGCATAATTATAAAATTTTTGTGTGATTTACCTTATTAAGTTTATTTTTATGCATGTTGTTCCGCGCGATTTAAATTTTAATTTGCTAATTTTGTATATAAATTTTCCCGGCATTCCGTTACTGCGGTAATCTTACCTTAAATAAAAAAAACGGAAAATATAAAAGCCGTACTGATTAAAGAATCAGGAAGAAAAATTTTGTGTAAAAACGGATTAGATAAAAATATAAAGGTGTAAAAGTGAACGGATACTCGGAATTAATTTCGTCTATTGAAGAGAGCAGAACAATGGCAATTTCTTCACTTGTAAAGAAATTAAAATCTGAGGGGAAAAATGTGCTTAGTTTCAGCGCCGGCGAGCCGGATTTTCCTACCCCGGATTTTATTAAACAGGCTGCTATCAAAGCAATAAATGATAATTTTACTTACTATACAGCTAATGAAGGTTTTCCGCCATTATTAAATGCGATTGTTAAAAAATTTGAAAAAGATAATAACCTTGAATTTAAACCCCAGAATATTTTAGTATCAGCAGGAGCAAAACATTCCATATATAATATTTTAATGGCACTTTGCAATCCCGGTGATGAAATTATTTTCCAGGCGCCTTACTGGGTCAGCTATCCCGAAATGGTAAAGCTTGCACAGGGCAATTCTGTTATTATTGATGCTGGCGTTGAACAGCATTATAAAATAACTCCGGAACAGCTTAAAAAGGCAATTACTTCAAAAACAAAAGTTTTCCTATTTAATACGCCTTCCAACCCTACCGGATCGGTTTACAGCAAAGAAGAAATTATTGCTCTTGCGGAAGTGTTAAAAGACAAAGAGCATGTCTATATTGTCTCCGATGAGATTTATGAAAAGATTGTCTTTGACGGTGAAGAGCATTTCAGCATCGGCAGCATAGATTATCTGAAAGACAGGACAATAACCATTAACGGCGTTAGTAAAGCTTATGCAATGACCGGCTGGCGTATTGGTTATGCAGGCGGGCCTGTCGGAGTGATTAAACTTGCAAGGAATCTTCAAAGCCATTCTACCTCTAATGCCACTTCAATTTCGCAGGCGGCAGCTCTTGCGGCTTTAACCCATGATTCTGATGACGTTGATGAAATGGTTAAGAAATTTAATGAACGCAGGGATTTTATTTATGATGCGTTGAATAAAATTAACGGCGTTAAATGCCCGCTGCCAAAAGGCGCATTTTATGTTTTCTACGATGTAAGCAGCTACTATGGAAAGAAAGTCAACGGATATGATATTAAAGATTCAACATCTTTCTGTAATTACCTTCTGCATGAAGAGCATGTAGGACTTGTACCGGGCGTTGCTTTCGGAAATGATAATTGTGTAAGGATGTCTTACGCATGTTCATTTGAAGAATTAACCGACGGTATTGAAAGAATAACCCGCGGCCTTTCAAAATTAAACTAATCTTTCAAAGGGCGGTTAGTATGGCCGCCCTTTGAATTTAATTTAAACCCCGAATAAATTGAACCAGTCTATATTTTTATACCAATTAAAAATGTATGCGAATAATTCTTAATCTCTATATTTGATTGGTTATAATTGTTAGTTACATCTCTTGCATATAAGTATTCAGCAATAAAATCAACTGAGAGTACTTTTATTTCCAAGCCTGCTCCCAAAACAATGCCGAGTGAACTATTCTTAAATTTATTATAGACAATTTTATCTAATGATGATACCTGTTTACTTAATAAATAATTATATTGCGGCCCGATGATTATATATGGCGATATAAGGCTCATGTCGTATTTAAATTTTCCCACCGCAGAAAAACTTAAATAATTTAACCGGTTATTAATATCTACGTATTCACCAGTTCCATCAGGCTGAGAATTAGTCGTAAAAGGTATTTTATATTTTGCGCCTTTTTGAGCATACCCGATTTCAGCCTCCATTCCAATGTAACGGTAAAGAGAAAAATCAGTAAATGCCCTTATGCTGAAGCCGGAGTTATTATCCCAGATTAATTTCCCATTAATTGGGGCACCATACTGCCAGTCATAATTTGTTATTCCCCAGCCTGCCTTTATGCCATAGCCGTCAAATACTTGAGCATTGCATAATAAATTAAAAGCACATATAAAAAATATTACTAATAAATTTTTCAAAATTTCTCCATTATTGGCTTAGCAAAACAGTCGTATTAAAGTATAATGATTTTGATTATCTTAAGTTTTATCTGGCATCTAAGTTATAGGTTACTCCGACCACCCCCGGCTAAAGCCGACCCCCTCCTTATAAAGGAGGGGATTTAAAGATTACCATTTAAATATTTTTTCAAGCTATGTCTTTTCTTTTTCCCCTCCTTTATAAGGAGCGGCTAGGGGAGGTCGGAGTAACCTATGAATTTCCTTTACCTAAATCATATTAAATAGAACAAACATTTCCATAAATCAGATTTGATTTTAATAATGTTTTTCAACGGACATTTTCTTTTAAACATATTACAAACTGTTTGTTAACTTAGATATTAAATGATAAGATTTCAACCAATTCCTCAAGTCCCCCGTTAGTAAAGGGGGTGGCTGAGCGAAGTGAAGCCGGGGGAATCGGCGC
>JARLHB010000260.1 GCA_031292465.1 Ignavibacteriaceae bacterium | reverse complement strand
AGGCATCATTGTTCTTTGATATTATTCCTGAACCCGTAATTGCATAGCCTTTATCAATATGTATTTTTATAGACGAAGTGAAATTCCCGCCGTTCATACTTACAGGGAACCATGCACTGTAAATATTAAGCTCGATCCAATCATCTGAAAATACCTGCGTCCAGCCGTTCATGTTTCGCATGTCGCATAAATAATTAATTTTTATGCTTTGTTTATCAGGAGTGTCAGACTGCTTAATAATTGTTAATTCTCCACCTTCTTTGATGTACATATTAGGTGAAGGCGAGACAGTATCGAAATTATACCTTAACCGGCAATTATCAGAATTTATTTTCCTGATAGCAGAGTATTTCCATAAAATAAGCTTTAGTGTATCCTTGTTCTGAAAATCCACGTCCATTGTACCATTTACAAAAACGCTTCTTGATATAACATCAATTTTTGTATCTAAATTGTAAGATGTTATTTCCTGAGCAATGAGTGAAATAGAACCAGCTAAAAGAAATATTAGTACATATTTTTTCATTTTATTTCCCGAATTATTAATAGCCCCCGTTAAATTTTTATAATTAGTTAGACCTGATTAAATTAAAAAAGGTTACTATTGGGGAAAACAAATATTATCCGGGTTTGTAATATTCCCTTAGTTATTCCCCCACTATCTAAACCGCATCAGCATAATACGATTTTTGCAGCTTCATAACTTCAATTAATGCGGAATACTTTTATGAGTTGCCATAAATCCAGTCTAATTCCCGTATTTCAAAAGTATTTACCGATAGTAATATTATTAGTATAATAGTGTGTTACTTTTAGTATTATTATTCCGAGAAAGAAACAGAATAATACGGGAGGTACAAAATGAACGGTAAAAGATTATACAGATCAAGAAAAGAGAGAATGGTCGCAGGGATTGCAGGGGGCTATGCAGAATATTTTGATTTAGACCCCACGCTGTTAAGGATTATTTTTTTAGTAACACTTTTTCTTGGGGGGGGCGGGTTTTTAGCATATATAATTATGTGGATAGCTATTCCGGAAGAACCGTTTGTTATTATTCCTCCGGACGCTTCCACAGGCCAGCCGGCAGCAGGCGCACCAGTTGGGCCTGATCCGCAGGTGGTGTATGATAATCACCGCCATAAAAGAAGAACCATGGGCGGAACGGTTTTAATCGTAATAGGAGTCCTGTTCCTTTTGGATAATTTCGTTCCCAGGTTTGACTTTGGTGATTTCTGGCCTGTAATTTTAATTGCTATAGGCGTCGGTTTATTAATGAGTTCAAAAAATAATTAAATACTCTGGAAGAATAACTTATGAAAACAAAACACATTTTCTGGGGTCTGCTTTTCGTTTCAATCGGATTATTAATCCTGTTAAAGAATATAGGATTATTATATATCGATTTGTCAAATATCTGGAAGTTTTGGCCTGTTGCGATTATACTATGGGGAATTTCTTACTTTACAAAGAATAATATTGTAAAAGGATTTATTGCCGGTATTGCGGCTATAATCCTTGCAATCTCACTCTTTGCTTTTTTTAATTCATCGTATAACTTTGTATGCAATGCCTTTTCAGTGCATAATGATGATTTCGATTTTACCATAAACGAAAATAAGGACACATCCCAATATGTTGCGTCTTACACTTCAAAGATTAAATATGGTGAGTTTAATTTAAACGCGGGGGCAGGCACTTTTGTTATCAACGATTCGACTAACGATCTGGTGCATGCTGTTACTCAGGGACTAAAAAATAATTACGATCTGATACGCGATGATTCCGGCGATAAATCAACTGTAACCCTGAAGATGAAGAAGAGGCAATTAACATTTAGTGATGAACACAATAAAAACAAAACATTAATAAAGTTAAACACAACCCCGGTTTGGGATCTGAATTTTGATGTAGGCGCTGCTGCTATTGATTTTGATCTTTCTCCATTCAGGACAGATAAAATAGATATCAAAATGGGCGCTGCTTCTATGAAGATTAAGATGGGATCCAAATCCGACGTTACAAAATTTCATTTGAAAGCAGGCGTTTCATCTGTGGATATACTTGTACCGGGAACCTCCGGCTGCGAAATACACTGCAACACGGCGCTGTCTTCCAAAGACTTTGATGATTTTAATAAGATAAATTCTAATCTCTATAGAACGGAGAATTTTGATTCTGCAAAGAAGAAAATTTATCTGGATATAGACACAGGCATTTCTTCAATTCATGTTTCAAGATACACTACGGAGTAGTGATAAATAGTTAATTACTAAAAAGCGGACTCTTTTATAAGGAATCCGCTTTTTTTTGTAGGGCGAAACGCTGTTTCGCCATTTGCAACTGCTAAAGCGAACCTTTTTCCAATGATATTTCAAGGAAGATAAAGAACTAAGCACTGCCTGCCTAATAATAGATAGGTTAAAGAAATTTTTAGGTTACTCCGACCTCCCCTTAATCCCCTCCTTATAAAGGAGGGGAAAAGAAAAAATACAAAGGTAATGGGAAATATT
>JARLHB010000259.1 GCA_031292465.1 Ignavibacteriaceae bacterium | reverse complement strand
TCATATAATTTTATCCTTTTACTTTGTCTTTATTAACTAAATCCTGATTATAAACTTACTCTGCACAAAGTTGTATGGTGAAACGCTGTTTCGGCATATTGTAATCTAATCTTTTTTACAATACTAAGTGAAGCTTGCCTGCCTGTAAGTTTCACGTTACAACTTGGTGTAATTTCTGATATTAATTTACATATATTTTAATCCTTATAAAGACAGTTCCCCCACTCTTTAATATATTTTAGGTTATTATTTAAACCGGGATATGGAACATTCTCCATTACCAATATTCTGCTTTACCAGCAATTTTAGTATAGCTGATAATATATACAATTTTGAAATTATCAAAATTTTGCTTAAAATAATTCGCTACGATTAAGAAGATATATAAACAGGGTGGATATAAACTTTTACCATGCAATGAATCATCCTGAATAAATTACATAGATTATAATATTTCATATTCTATTAAATAATTCTTTTGCGTTTACTGTAATTCTTAATATGAGGGAAAAGGGAGCCGGTTATGAAAATTCAGACAAGATTCACTACTCTTATTTTATTATCATTTGTTTTTATACTCTCTGATCAGTTAACTGCCCAATGGACAAAATGCAACGGACCTTATGGAGGTGTAATAAACTGTATAGCTTCCAACAGCAGGAAATTGTTTGCCGGTACAAGTAATGGATTATACGAGTCTTCAGATAATGGAAGTAATTGGCAAATTGTAAAATCCTTTAAGGCACATGATATTCATGTTTTTGATAGTACTATTTTTATTTCAACAGATAATGATATAATGGTATCTAAGGATGATGGTACTACCTGGAAAACAATCGAGGAAAATTTTTACATTAGTATATTGGGGCACAATAATAAATTTGCCTTAAATGGTAATTACATCGCTTACGCAAAAAATCCTTTCAGAAATGTCCCGGGGATTTCCTCTTATTTGGAAATTGCAAAATTCGACAGTTCCCTTTCTATGTATGAAAACGACACAGCAATAATTTCCATGAAAATTACCGATGATTCCTTCGGAATACCGCCTTACATAAATTCCATAATTTTCAATACGGAATTTATTGTTGCCGGCACTAATTATGGCGTTTATTTATCCTCAGATACAGGTAAAACATGGACAAGATCAAATACTAATTTAACAGACTCTACTATTGAATCTGTGGCTATGTTCGGGCAAAAGTTATTTGCAGGTACATATAAATCAGGTATTTTCTGTTCAACAGACAATGGGAGAAACTGGCTGCCATGTAACTCCGGTTTAACATCGATGTCTATCAGTACTATATCAATAAACAAGGATACTATTTATGCGGGCACCAACGGCAGCGGCATCTTTGTATCTATAGATAGCGGTAAAAGCTGGAACCAGGTAAATGCCGGTTTATCTAACCTGGTTGTTAATTCAATATATTTTGATAATGATGTACCAATCGCAGGTACAAGCGGAGGCGGAGTTTTCATTTTTAACGGCAGCTGGCAACAAAAGGATATGGGATTGGATGCTATGCAAATTAATTCTTTTACCGCTGCAGGCAACAATTTATTTGCCGGTTCCCAGGGCTGCGGAATTTATCGCTCCAATAATAACGGAATCAACTGGACAGCAATTAATTCCGGTCTGACAGATCTGAACATCAATTCCCTTATTGTTAAAGGGAGTAGTATTTTTGCAGGTACCGTAAACGGGGGTGTTTTTCGCTCAAATGATAATGGCGGAAATTGGACGGAGATAAATAACGGTATTACTGCAAAACATATAAACTCGTTTGCAGTCTGTAATGATAATATTTTCGCCAGTTCATTAATCCCTGCACAAGATTATACATATTCAGGAGTGATTTTCCGTTCATCAGACAATGGAAACACATGGACAGTTGCAGATAGCGGGCTGACGTCTATTTATGACATGGCTGTTTTAGACAGCAATATTTTTGTCGCTACTCAATCGGGTATTATAAGATCAGGTAATGGAGGGAAAAGCTGGACCAATTATAACATTAATACCAGTAATAATTCCCCTGCAATTGTAGAATCTTTCTGCGTAAAAGGAAAAGAGCTTTTTGCAGGAACTGACGAGAATGGAATTTATAAATGTAATTCTATGAATAATTGGGAAGCGATTAATGATTCAATAAAATTGAAATATTTGAGTTTTTTTACTTCCATGATTTCAAATGATAGTACCGTTTTTGCCTACTGTTTGATTATAGAAGGCCAGCCCGGCTGGCTTTACTATTCTACAAATGACGGGAATATTTGGAAAGAAGTACCTCAACCTTCTAAAGATGGCCTTTGGCCATCAGCATTTCAATCAAAAATTGTTTCTCTTTCAATTTACAATAATTATTTATTCATAGGTATGGAAGACCTTGGTGTATGGAAAGTGACTCTTTCTAATATTATGACCGGTATTGAAAAGAATAATAATGAAGCTGTAACTGCATTTAGACTTGATCAGAATTACCCTAACCCTTTTAATCCTGCAACTATTGTAAGGTACTCCGTACCCAAAACAGGTATGGTAACGATAAAAGTTTACAACATACTTGGTAAGCAAGTTGCCACATTGGTTAATGAATCAAAAGCAGCCGGCAATTATCAGGTTCAGTTTAATGCAGGTAAGCTCGCAAGCGGTGTATATTTTTACAGAATGGAATCGGGTAGTTATGTTGAAACGAAAAAATTACTCCTGCTGAAATAGTTATTTTAACATACGAAAGCCAGCATTTAAAACTCTGTATGCACTCTTACGGCAATTAAATTAACCGGCCCCCTGTCTTTATTATAGGCAGGGTTTAAAACGAACTGATAATCAGGTGTAAGGCTTATGTATTTGGTAAGCTGAAGCTTATAATAAAGCTCCGTAATAAATTCATTTGCATAATTT
>JARLHB010000258.1 GCA_031292465.1 Ignavibacteriaceae bacterium | reverse complement strand
GATCTTCAGGTAATATCTTCTTTTCAAGATAATCAGGCAGGAACGAGCCTATATCATCACGTGAGAATCCAAAGCCCATTTGAGTTAAATCGTTTGTACCGAATGAGAAGAACTGGGCAACTTCTGCAATTTTATTTGCAGTTAATGCAGCACGCGGTATCTCTATCATTGTACCTGTTAAGTGAGGAATTTTCTTTAGGCCAAATTTCTTGCAAACTTCAGCGTGAACTTTAGTAACAATTTCATACTGATCTTTGATTTCGTTAACTGTACATGTTACAGGAATCATGATTTCAGGGAAAGGTTTCTTTCCTTCTTTCAATAATTCTGCAGTTGCTTCAAACACAGCACGTACCTGCATTTCGGTAACTTCAGGATAAGTAATACCAAGGCGAACACCCCGGTGTCCCATCATTGGGTTATTTTCATGCAATGCTTCTGCACGTTTATTTAATTCTTCAAGAGAAATTCCAAGGCTTGATGCTAATTTTTCTCTTTCATCCATTCTTGTAGGAACAAATTCATGCAATGGAGGATCGAGCGTTCTTACTGTAACGCCGTAACCGTCCATAGCCGCCAAAGTTCCCTTTAGGCTTGCCTTTGCAAAAGGAAAGAGTTCATCCAATGCGCTTCTTCTTTCAGCCTCAGTTTTGGAAACAATCATTTTACGAAGTTTAAATAATGGTTCTTCAGCATTTAATCCGTAAAACATGTGTTCTGTTCTGAAAAGGCCGATACCTTCAGCACCGAATGCACGTGCTCTTGCAGCATCTTCTGGTGTATCTGCGTTTGTTCTGATTTTTAATTTTTTCACCTGATCGCATATCTTCATAAAGGCAGCAAAATCAGGATTTTCTTCAGCAGCTTTTTTCATAGGAAGTTCACCCTGGTAAACTGTTCCCTTTGAACCGTTAAGTGTAAGCCATTCGCCTTCTTTAACAGTTACATCGCCGGCTGTAAAATATTTTTCAGAATAATTAATTTTAATTGTTCCTGCTCCTACGATACAACATTTGCCCCATCCGCGTGCAACAAGTGCAGCATGAGACGTCATACCGCCGCGGCCTGTTAATACAGCTTCGGCAGCACGCATTCCTTCAATGTCTTCAGGATTTGTTTCTTCACGAACCAGGATAACTCTTTTACCTTCTTTTTGCCATGCAACAGCATCTGCTGCTGAGAATACAACTTGTCCGCTTGCTCCGCCGGGACCTGCAGGCAAACCTTTTGCAATTACAGGAATTTTTTTCTCTGCAGCAGGGTCGATAATAGGATGCAAAAGTTCATCAAGCTGGGCAGGCTGAACGCGCATTACAGCGTCTTCTTTTGTAATTAATCTTTCTTTTAACATATCAAGAGCCATTTTTACAGCGGCAGGCCCGTTTCTCTTACCAACGCGGCACTGAAGCATGTAAAGTTTACCATCCTGAATTGTAAATTCTATGTCAAGCATATCATGATAATGCTTTTCAAGTAAATGCTCTATCTTATTTAGTTCTTTGTAAACCTTCGGCATTGCAACTTCAAGAGAAACCAGGTGCTGGGTATGTTCGCTCTTTCCAACTTCATTAATTGGATTAGGAGTTCTGATACCGGCAACAACGTCTTCGCCCTGAGCATTGGTCAACCATTCACCATAGAAATAATTTTCGCCTGTAGCAGGGTTACGTGTAAATGCAACGCCTGTAGCAGATGAATCGCCCATATTACCGAAAACCATGGACTGAACGTTTACAGCAGTACCCCAATCATCCGGAATACCTTCAAATCTTCTGTAAGAAATTGCACGCCTTCCCATCCAACTCTGGAAAACTGCCGCTATAGCGCCAAATAATTGTTCCATAGGATCTTCAGGGAAAGGTTTTCCAAGAACTTCTTTAACCTTAGCTTTGTAAATTTCGATCAATTCTTTAAGATCGTCCGCTGATAAATCCGTATCGTTCTTAGCACCGCGGGCTACTTTCATTTTGTGCAGTTCGCCTTCAAGCTGTTGGCGTACTCCCTGGCCTTCTTCAGGTTCAATTCCTGCTGCCTTTTCCATAACTACATCAGAGTACATTTGGATTAAGCGGCGATGTGAATCATAAACAAAGCGCGGGTTGCCTGTTTTTGCAATCAATGCTTCGCGTGTTACATTGTTAAGGCCGACATTAAGAATTGTTTCCATCATACCCGGCATAGAAGCTCTTGCACCGCTTCTTACTGAAACAAGTAATGGATTCTTTGCATCACCAAATTTTGCACCCATTGTCGCTTCGGTTTTCTTTAAAGCAGCAAGCAACTGTGGATTTAATTCTTTGGGATATTTTTTCTTATTATCATAATATGCAGTGCATACTTCAGTAGTAATAGTGAACCCGGCTGGTACAGGTAAACCTATATTTACCATCTCTGCAAGATTAGCGCCTTTACCGCCAAGAAGATTCTTCATCTCGGCCTTGCCTTCGGCTTTTTTATTTCCGAAAAAATAAACATATTTAGGTTGTTTAGCCATTTTTTCCTTTCCTCCGATTTATATTATCATAAAAATGTTAATAATTAATTCTGTATTTTATAAATGTACAGTACATTTTGCTAACTTTATTTTCTGGTTTCCGCTCCCTTTTTAATATGGTTAGTTAACATATTATTTAGATATTCTTTGAATTTTTCTGTCTCATCAAGCTCCAATTCAATCTTCAGGAAAAAGACGTCAATATCATCCAATTCTTTGGAATATTTTGAAAGCTTAACCGCATCCTTTTCCGTAGTAACTACCGAATGAGAATTTGTCTCATAAAATTCTTTTCGTATTCTTTGTATTTCTTTTCCAGTATAATTTTTATGGTCTCTGAAAATTATCCTGTTTTGCGTATCAACATTAGTTTGTTCAAGAGCATTGATAAACGAATGTGGATTTGCTATTCCAGATACGACCAGGCTCTTTTGTCCTCCAAATTCTTCAACCTTGTAATTTGTCAGTTTTTTAACATCAACAAACCCAACTGCCTTGTAATAAGCTGTAAATATTTTCTTGCCCTCAAAATATTTTTTTAACTGTTCAGGAATTTCTTTCTTTTCCGAAAATTTCCTGTTAATTATAACAGCATCTGCTCTTTTAACTGAACTAAACGGTTCCCTCATTATTCCTGTGGGCAAAAGGCACTGGCTCATAGATGAAGAATCATAAAGAAAACGTTGTTCGCAAATTAAAAGATTAATATCCCGGCTTATCCATCTGTGCTGAAATGCATCATCAAGAACTATCGTGTCAACACCGGAATCTTCTATTAACCGTTTGGCGCCTAAAACTCTGTTTTCCGAAACAGCCGCCGGAATCTTACATTCAAGTGCCGTATGATAGATTTCGTCTCCGCATAAATCAACAGAAGTTAAAATCTCTTCACCTTTAGAAACAAGAATATATCCCTTAGACTTCCTTCCATAACCCCGGCTTAATACGCCAACTTTCCGGCCTTCATTTTTCAGTAAATTAGACAAGTAAATAACCGTCGGCGTTTTACCTGAACCGCCAACTGTAATGTTGCCAACTGAAATTACTTTTGCACTTATTTTGTCCGATTTGAATATACCAATGTCAAAGAACCAATTTCTTATTAAAACTATTGCCGTGTAAATCGGCATAAAAGGATATAATATGTATCTTAATATTTTCATCAATCCGTTTTCTTCACCTTATAGAAAACCTGCTGCAAACTATTTTTGTTCAAACCTCCCGGCCTCTTTTTGAAGTTCGTTCAATTTGTTTTCGCAAAAAGCAATCATATCTGAAGTTTGACCGTAGTTCATTTCACCATTAAAATATATAGGATCTGAATATACAACCTTTGTTTTTGAAAATAATGCCGGAATTTCAAATTTATCCCAGCTTTTTAAAATTTTCTTCTTCCGAATACCGATTCCTGCCAGAACAAGCGGTACATTGCTCTTTTGTGCAGTTACCACCGCACCGGCTTTCATTTTATAAATAGGGCCTCTCGGGCCGTCAGGCGTAATTGCTATAGTACGTTTATTTCTTGCATAGTCTATCATCATACGTAATACTACATTGCCGCCTCTGGTGCTTGAACCTCTTACAACATCATACTTCCAGCGTTTCAAAAGCCTTGCAAGAAGTTCACCATCTTTACTCTGGCTGACTAAGGCTACTATATTCTTTCCCCGGTTACAATACCAGGGCAAAAGCATTGTGCCATGCCAAAACGCAAGTACATAATTCTTACCTTCAGATTCAAGGGCATCAACTGCGCCCTTATTTACAAAGGTAACTCTAATCGTTTTACAAAGAACATTTGCTACGTGCGATAGAAAATAGTTCCCAAGGAACCTTAAAACGTCCTGCCAAATTTTTCTAAGCTTCATTCAAAACCGAGTAAATATATTTTGCTGCTCTTTGTGAAGCGCCTTCAGTACCAAGCTTTTTTTTCAGCCCGTCTAATTTTAATTTTATTGAATTTAACAGCCGGCTATCGGACAATATTTTTTTGCATTCATCATATATCGATTTGCTGTTCGCCATACCCTGGATTAATTCCACGGCAATATTTTCGCCGGCAATAATGTTTACCATACCAATATTATTTAACTTTATAAGATTTTTACCAATTAGATAAGTTAAATAACTTGTCTTATAGACAATCACCATCGGCAGCCCAAATAATCCGGCCTCCATTGTTGATGTACCGGATTTTACTATGCCTAACTTTGCATATTTCATTAAATCGTAAGTATAACCTTTAATAATCTTGTAATTACAACTACCGGAAATTTTTTGTAAAAATTTCTCTTCAATATTAGGAGAACAGGCAGCTACTATTTGCAGATTAAATTCATTTGCAATTTTTTCTGCGGCAGTTATACATTCAGGAAATATTTTTTCAACCTCATGCAGCCTGCTGCCAGGAAGAATCAGAAGAATTTCCTTACTTTCATCCAGAGCAAATTTCTTATACAACTCGCCTTTAGACAGGAACTGATAGTCTTTAATCCTGTCAAGAAGAGGGTGGCCTACAAATTCAACATTTACACCTGCTTTTTTATAAAGCTCTTCTTCAAATGGAAAGACTACAAGCATTTTATTAACAAGCTTTTTAATCTTTTTCATTCTGCCCGCGCCCCAGGCCCAAATCTGCGGTGAAATATAGTAGATTATCTTAATGCCCATAGATTTAAACTTTTTTGCAACGCTTAAATTAAAACCCGGATAATCTATTAATACAACTGTCTTAATTTCTTTAGTTTTAACTAACTCTATAAGGTCTTTCTGAACTTTTTTAATAAAAGGTAAATGTTTTATAATCTCTGCAAAGCCTAAAAATGCCATCTGATTTATATGATGAACAATATTCATCCCGGCAGCTTTCATTTTGTCCCCGCCGATGCCATAGATTTCAATAGCATCATCAAGCTTCTTTAATTCTGTTATTAAAGAGGCCCCATGCAGGTCCCCGGAAACTTCTCCGGCTATGATCATTAATCTTTTATTCAAATGTTTAATTATTTTTAATCAATTAAAATCTTCTGCAAAACCATATTAGTAAAATCGTAATTGTAACTATAGTGAATGCCTGTAAAGTTCTTCTTTCAGATCTTAAGCCGTCCTTCCAGTCAAAAGGCGGCTGTTCAACATTATCCGCTTTGTAGGCTGTCAGCCGTGGTATTAAACTTGGGACATTTTTAGTGTAATCTTCATAGCTTGCGCCGTATGTTTTCCTTAAATATCCCTCTTCTTCTTTTATTATAAAGTAATACTGTACAAAGAAGAAAAGCAGTGCGGCAATTTGAAGATATGGAAAAATTGAAAATGACATTATCCCGAGTCCGGAGTACATTAATATATTTCCCACATAAAGCGGGTTGCGTACATGGGCAAACGGGCCGCTTATAATTAAATATGTTCCGCCAACGCCTCCGGTAGTGCGCGTTTCGCTCCCTGCCCAGCTTACTCCCCAGAATCTGATAAACTCGCCTGTTAATGCAATTATGAAACCCAGTATCAGGCTCCATACATTGGCATTTTCAAATATAAACATCAGGATGAGGAACGGTATGGGAGTATAACTCCTGTACTTAAAAAACTTATTTGCAATGTTTGACATATCTTTTCATTCTATTGTTTAATAAAAATCGTTTGCAGGAATTGAATTTTAATCCTGAAAACTTCATCCTTAAGCTATTCCGCCATATATACTGCTCTTCTTTTTAATTCAGCCTGATGGCGTTTTTTTAATCTCTTCCTGGATACAAGTTGTTCCATTCTTATAACCACATCATGAAAATTGTTGAATGGAAAATATGTTATTCTTTCACGTTCACAATATTTAAGCAGGTCATCTTTGGCAAAGATAAAATCACAATATTCAGCTACGAATTTATCGGAATTTCCATCTCCGATAAAGACAGTATAATCTTCATCGCTGCTATGAGTAATAATATGGTTCCTTTTACAATTAGCAGAACTCGGGCAGCTTTCATCAAGATATGGAAATTCAGGCAACAATTTGCCGGATTCATTTATTGTTAATTTGTTGGAATAAACTGTTAACCCGTTAATATTTTCTTTGCCTAATATCCTGTCAATATAATAATCAAAGCCGTCGCTTAAGACAAATAATTCAATACCATTAGTATTACAATAATTTACAAGTTCATGAAAAGTCTGATCTATTTCAATTGCATTAATAAATTTATCAAGCTCACTTTTATCTATATTCCCTGCTATTTCACACATGGAGAGCCATGACTGTCTTGCCGATATTTCATCATTTAACAGCCTTGTAATTACCTCATCAACTTTTTCTTTGTCTGCAAATTTTCTAAAAATGGAATCGCCGACATCAACCTTTGAAATCGTTCCGTCAAAATCTACAAACACTTTAAAAACAAAACTCATATTTTCCCGCTTATTGCTTATGCACCGGGTTAAATTTATAACCCCGGCTAATATCGCAAGGTTTTTAATTCGTAATTATCATTTTTTTAACATCAACAAAGTCATTAACTTTTAACCGGTAAAAATAAATACCCGGTTTAAGGCCCTTCGAATAAAAAGTAATGCTTCTTTCCCCCGCAGGAAAAGACTTGTCTAATTCGCTAATCTTTTCGACATGGTCATTGAAGAATTCAATTTCTACCATGGCGGGGTTTGGCAAATAAAAACTTATTACTGTTGAATCCACAAATGGATTTGGAATATTTTGTGTAACTATTATTTCTGAAGACCCTCTGAAATAATTTATATGGCTTACATCGGACCGTTGCGCATTCCCCTTAGAATCTGTCTGCGTAATCCTGTAGAACAATGTTCCGGTTACTGTAGGCATATCAAAGTATTCATAATTCAAAACATTATTTTTATCCAAAGAATTAACCGTACCCAGGGAATGCCATTCAGTGTTTCCGTCCTGTGTTTGCACTGCTCTTTCCACATTGAATTTAACAGAATTTTGTCCGACTCTTGAGTTCCAGGAAATTTTAACACTGTCGCCGCCGGTTATGGATGTAGTAAGATCTTCAATCTGCGAAATATAATCGCCGGTACTGAATATTTTCTGGCCATATATTTTATTCTTGCTATTTCTGCTGTTCTTGAAAATAACCACGGCACCGCCTGCATCATCAGCTATAAGTGATATGTAACTTTTAGGGGTGTTATGGTTCGTTGCCACAGGTACGCCCAAAGGATCCCAGACTAATTCGCCGTCGGAATTAACTCTTTGGGCATAGATATCGGCCAGAGCTGAACTATTTCTGGTATCTATCCATGATAAAATAGCTCCGCCTTTCCCATCACTTACTAACCGTTGGCCAAACTGCTCGCCTTTATATTTAATTACCGGAACGCCGGTTTTATTCCAGACCGGTTTGCCGTTAGCATTATATTTTTGGATATAAATATCAGAATTATTTGATTGCTCGTTGGTCCAGCTTAAAATTATTGTAGAATCAGCACAGATAATTTGAGGGTTAAACTGATTACCTTTTATTGAAGTTATCTGCTTGCCACCGCGGCCCCATAATATTTTGCCTTTATTATCAATCAGTTGATGGTAAATATCTTTGCTGCCCTTCTGTGTTTGCCATGCGATATAAATCGATTTGCCATCTGCTATTTTTGCTGCATAAGTCATTACATTTTGAGACGGGTTTGATATTTCCAGCATTCTGTCATGTTGTGACTGATTATTGTTTTCCCATCCGGCTTTACCTTCACTATCAATATGCTGCCCTAAAATTATACTTTTATTGTTTTGGGTTTCAATCCAAAAAACATAAACACCACCTTCGTTATCGGGAACAACACTTGTCATGCTTTTCCGGTTTCTTGATTTAGATATCAAAACCGCATTCGGATCAAATAATATTTTGCCGTCGAGGCTAATTTTCTGAACTTCTACCTTGTAGTCTCCATTTATCGCAGACTCTTTAGAAATAAACGCCACATAAGAAGAACCGGAGTTATCCGAGCACAGTGAATACCCGCTTATTTCATCATCTGAACTAGATATTTGCAGGCCCCTGTCGGTCCAGCCGGGGTTGCCATTGCCAAGTATGCGTTGAGCAAAAAGATACCCGGTTTTGGAATAAGTGTAATCAGTCCAAACTACAATTGCAGAATTTGAAATATCGTAAGAGCAAACCGGGTTTTCTTCCGATCCTGACATACTTGTTACTTTTCTTATGTCATGTTTAAAGTCTGTTTGCACAGCGTTTAAATTATTCTGACCGGTTAACTGGTTAATCTTACCGCCGGCATCCATGCGGATATAATATACTTCATTTTGAAAACCGTTTCTATTATCCTGCCAGAAAACAAACGCCCCGCCGTTTAAATCCCTTACGGACAAAATATTTATAGGATCAGAAGCCTCGGTTACCAATTCGGTATTTAATGTAGGGTTATTAATCCATTGGGCAAAGATATCCGTACCGAGCAGCATAAATAAAATAACGAACAGAATAGCAGGCATCATAAAATTATAACTGCTGTCATTTCCATTAAATAGAATATTAGTGTAATCTGCTATATTACGATACAAAACTTAAATCCTCATTAAATCTTACACTTACTAATTTAGAAACGCCTTCTTCCTGCATAGTAACACCGTAAAGCGTTTCGGCAGCTTCCATTGTTCTTTTATTATGAGTAACCACAATGAATTGAGTATCTTTGCTAAAATCCTGAATAATTTTTGTATAACGGTCAACATTTGCATCATCAAGCGGGGCATCAACTTCATCAAGTATACAAAACGGACTTGGTTTTACAAGATAAATAGCAAATAATAATGCTATTGCAGTTAATGTTTTTTCGCCCCCTGAAAGCAGTTCAATTGAAGTGGGGCGTTTACCCTTAGGTTTAGCAATTATTTCTATCTTGCCTTCCAACGGATCAACATTTTCTTCAAGGCGAAGATCTGCTTCATCACCGGAATTAAATAACCCATGGAAAATATTTACAAAATTTGTACGAATCTTTTCAAATGTTTCAGTAAATAAAGTCTGTGCAGTCGTATTAATTTCTTCAATGGTTTTTACAATGTCTTTTTCCGATTCAAGAAGGTCCGTCCTTTGTTTGGAAAGGAATTCAAATCTCTGCCTTTCTTCTTCAAACTCTGAGTATGCAAGCAGGTTTATAGGCCCCAAATTTTTAATTTGTTGCTTTAAGGAATGCACTTCTTCAGTGCGCTGTTTAAAATCAAATGATTCAAGGTCTTCAAAAGTTTTGGTTTCTATAGTAATTGAATAATTTTCCTGGATATTATCCTGGAGCGTACCCATCTTCATCCCGATCTCGTTAAGCTTCAAATCACTGGAATGAATACTATCGGAAATTATTTCTCTTTCTTTTCTTATTTTATTCTGCTTATCTTCTTTTTCGGAAATAAGCTTACGAACTTCCTTATACCGGGAATCTATTTCCTTTTCCTCGTTGACAAGCTTTTCTTTACCGCTGTTGAATTCTTCAAGTTCCAGCTGCTTTTCATCAATAACATTTTCTAGAGAGTCAGACTCTTCGATTGATGAAGAAATATCATATTCCCTTTTGGTTACTGATTTATTAATTGATTCAATTGATTCCTGCGCCCGTTTAACGGCATTCTCCGTATTTTTTTTCTCGCCGAGGAGCCGTTCATATTCAAGGTTTATTTTATTTTGCTTTGCTACTACAGAATTAAATTCTTTTTCAAAATCAGCAAACTCTTCTTCTGATCGTTTTTGCTTTGCTTCTTCCTCACTTCTTTCTACAATGCTGTCATCAAGAAGCAAACCAAGGCGGGTACGTTCATTATCAAGAGCATTGGATTCGCCGGCAAGCTCATTTAGTTCCTGCCTTGTTTTATCAATTTCATCATCTGCTTTTTTCTTTTCAAACTCAAACTGTGCGATTTGCTTCTCAACATTAGCAAGATCGTTAACCATCAGCCTGCCGCGTTCAGAAAGGACCTTAAGATCAATTTCGTTTATCTTATTTTCTGTTTCCTCAATTTCCTTTTGCAGCTTTTTTAGTTCCGCTTCTCTTTGCGGAAATTCAGCTTTTAATTTTTCAAGGAACTGTTTCCTGCCGAAAAGTGAATCATCCGGCTGCAGTGCTGAACCGCCTTCTATGCTGCCTGCTTTGCTTATAAAATCACCGCCCAATGTGGCAAAATCAAATCCCGAATATTTTTCAGACAAACTGAATGCAGAATCTAACGAATCAACTATGGCTATCTTATCAAGCAGCCTGTTGAAAAATGGCTTCCATTTATCTTCCGTCTGGATAAATTGCAAAGCCCATCCTAAAAACCCAGCTTCTTTTTCAAGGCGCTTCGCTTTTTTATTTAAAGACCAGTCCTGTAATTTTTCAAGCAGAGACTTTTTCCGGTTATCATCAAATCCGGATACATAAAATGAAGCTTTACCAACACTGTGGTTTTTAAGATATTCAATACCGTTTTTAAGGTCTTCCAGTGTTTCGACGAGGATATCGTTCAAATTGTTCTTAAGGGCGGCTTCTATTGCGAAGCGGTAATCATCTGAAGAATTGCCTATGTGCGCCAATAATGATTTATTGCCTTTTGCCCAATTATTATTTTCAAGTAATGCTTTTGCACCTTTGGAAACGCCTTCAAGGTTATCTATTAAATTCTGTATTAAGCTTATCTTATCTTTTAACCCGTTAAGAACGCTTTTATATTCAAGCTCTTTTTCTTTAAGCGAATTTAATTTCTTCTCGAGATTTTCTTTTTCCTTTTGCTTTTGGGAATATATGGCTTCAGCTTCTGCAAGTTTTTGTTCAGCTTCTGCCTTTTCCTGTTCAAGCTCTTCGAGATAACCTACTGTTTTAGCAATATTGTTTGTCAGGGTAGAGATTTTTTCATTCAGCTTATTTATTGAGCTGTTTTTTGCTTCAAGGGATTTTTCAACATTGGAAAGTTCATTCTCTTTGTTTGTTACCTCTTTGAACCGTTCCATCATATTGTCAGAATGCTGTTTTAAAGCATTTCTTTTCTCATCCAATTCTTCCCTGAATTTAACCAGCGCTGCGGATACTTCAAGTTTTTCCGCTTCTTTTGCCGCAATTTTCTCTTTAAATTCTTCTATGGCAGCACTGCTGTCATCAATTAATTCACCGGCTTCTTTTAACTGATAATTAAGTTCTTCAAGTTCCTGCTTGTACCGTTCGATATTCCTGGCAAGCGAATTTTTCCTTTCTTCAGATACGGAAATATTCTTCTGGACGTTGTAAATTTTTTCTGTCTGAGAAGTTATTTCGGAACGTTTGCCCGTTAGCTGGAATTCAATTTCAGTTAGGTTTGATTTAACTACCTTTATTTCATCATCCAATTGAGCCAGTTCGGATTCAATCTCAATTTTCTGTTTAAAATCGATTTCTTTTTTGTCTTTTATTTCGGCTTTTTGGCTTATATATAAAGCCATTTCTCTTTCTGCAAGGTCAAGCTCCAGTTCCCGCAGCGTAGAGGAAATTTTATTGTACTTATCCGCCCTTTTCGCCTGGCGTTCCAGGGAATTAACCTTCTTCTCAACTTCGCTTACAATATCATTTACGCGGGTTAAATCGGATTTTACTTCATCCAATTTTCTTAAGGCTAACCTTCTGCGCAGTTTGTATTTGTTTACACCGGCAGCTTCTTCAAACATATTCCTTCGCTCATCTGCTTTGCTGCTAAGGATGTTTTCAACCATCTTAAGCTCTATTACAGAATAAGCATTGGTGCCCATACCTGTATCCATAAAAAGATTTGTTATATCTTTTAAACGGCAGATGTTTTTATTAAGAAGATATTCACTCTCACCGGATCTGAATATTCTTCTTGTTATGGATACTTCGGCATACTCGGTAGGTAAAATTCCCTTGTTATTTTGTATTGTAAGAGTAACTTCCGCCATTCCCATTGGCTTCCTGCTGGAGGTACCGTTAAAAATGACGTTCTCCATTTTATCGCTTCTTAAAGTGCTGCTCTTCTGCTCGCCAAGGCTCCAGCGTATTGCATCCACAATATTCGTTTTGCCACAGCCGTTTGGCCCCACGATAGAGGTTACACCAGGATTAAAGTTTACTTCTGTTTTTAAAGCAAAAGACTTAAACCCTAATATTTCAAGTTTCGATAAATACAATTATATATTACCTAAAAAGATTATACTGTTTAATCGTAAGCTGGAGATAATCTACAACAGAATTTTTCATCTGGTAGTATAGTAGAGTTCCGCCAAGGAGAACTAAAATGAAAAGGATGCTATAGAAATATACGCTTCCGGGATTTACATCAAAAATAACGTATACTCCTTTCATTAATCTGTAAAACACCCATACTGCAAACAGCACCATGCCAACATAAATATATAAGTTAACAATATTTGCATCTAATAAGCGATAAAGAACTATTCCGACTGGAATAAGGAGAATTAACGGAAGGAATGACCAAATAACCGAGAAATAAACACTGGAATAAAAAACCCTGTTCCTTACAAAAAATGAAGTAACCTTTACAATCAGCGTAATAATAAGTAATACTGCTATGCAGATTCCGGCAAATAAAATTAATGCGCCGGTAGGATGCCATGCAAGAAAACTGGTTATTCTTAATATTTTTGTACTGCCAAAAGCTAAAAGTAGTTTTTCAAAAACTATGCTTTCTCTAAAATAGAACAATAAATTACATACTAAAAGCGATGTAACAGCAGAAACTATTACGGCAAGAATCGTAGTATGGTAACCCGACATAATCCTTTGGTCACGGACGTCTGCATAAAAATTATACGGTCTTAATAAAGCTCTGGAAGAATCTTCCCTAAATTTTCTGCCTGAGTTTACCAGTATGCCAATACCAAGCGCCAGAAGCAGGCCTACCAGAATAAATATCATTGGCGCATCATCTTTTTTAGTGCCGATAGGAATTGTAACTTTTTCGGTATTGTGAAGAAGTGAAGAAATTACTTTATACCCTAATCTGTCCGTACCTCTTTCTTCATCGCAAATGCCTATCTGGTAAATATTGTCCTTACTATAACCGGCAGAAAGCGAAGCAAAATCACCGCGGTAATCAAACATACTATTTATAAAATAACCGGCTAAAGGATTGTTTCCGGCATATTCAATTAAGTCCTCAAAGAATTTAGCCTGTGCCTCAAACGAATGGTCATTAACATATCCGTTTGTATTGCCAACATTAACAATGTATGTAGCGCTGCTTATAAAAACTTTACCGGCGCCTAAATCGCTTTGCAGCTGTTTCAATTTGTCTGAAATCGAATTTATTGAACTGTTAAATAGTTCTATGCCATATAAATCTACGTTGCTTATAGGTGAAATATCGAATCCATCAAAAGAGGCATAAACCATCTTATAAGTGTTGGATTTAATTATTCCGGCAAGCTCTTTTATTAAAGCAATATGTGCATCTGATTTTGGCAGATACGAATCACCCAACCCGATTGCACCTATGGCTGAATATCTTTGGTAAGCAGTAATAAAATTGGAAAGATAATTTCTACAGCGGTTAATAAAATTTTGATCCAGCGCCAATTGTTCCGGTATTGAAGCCAGCGGCAGTTCTATGAAAGCAATAAGCCCGTACTTTTCACAAAGGCTCAGGTAATAAGGATTCGGGGTAGACTTTGTAAATCTGACACAATTAAACCCCAATTCCTTAATCATTTTAATATCTTTTTCCATCGAATCATAAGCAGACATACTGCCGAATTCGGGGGAAGAAGGGACAAAAGTTACTCCGTTAAGCACAAAAGCCTGTCCGTTTAGGAACACGGAATTATTACCGGATTTTAGAGAAAACACTGCCAACGTACGCTTTGCCCTGTCAATTAGAGTGCTGCCGTTCCATAACTCAAAATATACGCTGTATGACTGCGGATTAGACGGAGACCAGAGTGCCGGAGAAATTAAGTCAATTGCCTGAGATATATTCCGTTCCCTGTTAGGGATTAATTGAAATGAATAATCTGAAGTTGAAAATACCGAACCGCCATTAGGAGAAACAAACTTAACCCTTAAAACAAATTGATTTTGTGAAGCAAGCGAATCTGCAGATTTTGCAAATTCACTGTTGTAAACTTTCGAATATATATTTATCCTTGCCCTGCCTGAGCCGGGTTCATAATTTGATAAAAGGTTAAGGTCGGAAATACATACGTTAGGTAAAAGCTGAATATATACATCCCTAACAATTCCGCCAAAATTCTGGGGGAATAAAAATCTTTGCTTCAAAGGGATGGTATTTTCAGAATCTAATTTATAAAATAATCTTACAGACAAAACATTTCTTCTGTCGGATTTTAGAATATCTCTTGGTAAATCAAACTGGAAAGGAAACTCCCCGCCGGAATGCCTGAAAATAATTACTCCGTTTACCGAGATATCGGCAGTGTAATTCAATCCGAGGAATACAAGCTTCATTCTATGATTTTGTATATCGTTTTTTGATAAGGTAAAATATTTATCAAAAACCAGTTCGCCCTCACCTTTGAATATAGATGGGACCGAAACTGAGACTTTTTCATCTTCCTTAGAATTTGGGGGATATACACTCCAGGATCCGTCTAATGGAATAATTGACCTTGTAGAGCCAATATCAAAAAATGAGGAATCCGAATTTTTTACCTGGTAATCCGGTAACTCCTTAAAAACAATTTGTCCTGAAATGGATTTAGTTAAGCAAGTTAATAATAAGAGAAAAGCAATGAAGATATATTTGGGAAATCCCATCCGTGAATAGCGTCCTATTTATGAAAATTAATCTGACAAATATACTAAAGAAAGGAGGGGAAATCAATGTTATAATTGGGGCGGTTTTAACCGGAAAAACGATTGCCCGCCCCGCTTAATCTCTTATATTACAATAAGTTAAGCTGCTTTTATAATCCCCATGAAGGAATCAGCCTTTAAACAGGCGCCACCAACCAACGCTCCGTCTATATCTGCCTGGGATAAAAGTACATTTGCATTATCCGGTTTAACGCTTCCGCCATACTGGATAATTAAGTTTTCAGCTATTTCATTTGAATATAATGACTTAACTAATCCACGAATAAAGGCATGAACGTCTTCTGCCTGCTGAGGTGTTGCTGTTTTTCCTGTACCGATTGCCCAAACGGGTTCGTAAGCTACGATTATTTTTTTCATATCGTCTGAAGAAATATCCTTCAATCCTTCAACAACCTGTCTTTTAATAATATCATTGGTAACTCCGCTTTCTCTTTCCTGAAGGGTTTCACCAACACAGAAGATAGGCAACAAACCGCTCTGTAATGCTTTCTTAATTTTTTTGTTAATTACCTGATCCGTCTCTCCGAAAATAGTTCTTCTTTCGGAATGGCCCAGAATAACATATTCGCATCCTGTACTTTTTAACATCGATGCAGATATCTCTCCGGTAAAAGCGCCGCTTTCTTCAAAGTACATATTCTGTGCGCCAAGTTTTATAACAGAATTTTTTAAAAGCGAATTTGCTTCGCTTAAAGATGTGAACGGAGGACAAACTATAACATCACAATTTACTTTTTCTTTACTCAGACTGCTGACTAAATGAGAAATTAAGTTCTGTGACTCCGATAGATCATTATTCATTTTCCAGTTGCCGGCAATAACTTTTCTACGCATTTTTTCCTCTTTAGTTTTTTGATTAAAGTTGTTCTATTTTTATACTATAAACTTACTAAAGTACAGTTTCTGCATCAATTTTTCTTTAAAAAGAATTAATTAATTTTGCACACAACAAATTCAAAAAAACCGGGCTCCGATTTTTTATTTCAAATGATATTAAGTAGAAAACCAAATTGTCACTTAAACAAATTCCAAAACAGGTAATAATACTTGGCTTAGTAAGCCTTTTTACAGATGTAGCAAGCGAAATGCTGTATCCGGTCACTCCCATTTTCTTAACTGCCGTGCTTGGTGCATCCATGGCTACGGTAGGAATAATAGAAGGTATTGCAGAATTTACTGCCGGGCTGTTAAAAGGATATTTTGGTAAAATATCAGATAAATTAGGTAAGCGCTCCATCTTTGTCACTATAGGATATTCGTTATCTGCATTGGTTAAACCTCTGCCGGGGTTTTTCCCGTTTATTCCCGCAGTAATTTTTTCACGCATAGCTGACCGTATTGGTAAAGGAATAAGAACAGCCCCCAGGGATGCATTGCTTGCAAGCTATGCAAATGAGAATACAGGAGCCATATTTGGATTCCATAGAGGAATGGATACACTTGGCGCAGCAATCGGGCCGGTATGTGCTTTAATTCTTCTGCATTTTTATCCGAATAATTTTGCGCTAATCTTTTTTGTTGCTTTTATACCTTCAATAATTGCAATTGGATTTACGTTAACTGTAAAAGATAAGTCCGCCCCTGTTAAACAAAAGGAACCGCGCTATTATTCTACACTATGGAAGAATTCTTCAACTCAATTCAAATATATAATAGTTCTTATAACTATTTTTTCATTAGTAAACAGCAGCGATGTTTTTCTGATTCTTAAATCAAAGAGCATTTCTCATTCAAGTACGCTTGCAATATCAGGCTATATCTTTTATAACCTGATATACGCATTTACTTCTTATCCACTTGGGAAATTATCAGACAGGTTTGGTAAAAAAAGCGTGTTTATTATGGGATTGGTAATCTTTTCTATAGTTTATTTCGGTTTTGCCATTGCACCTGATTTATACCTGATCTGGGGACTTTTTCTTCTTTACGGTATTTTTGCCGCTTCAACAGAAGGTGTAGCAAAAGCCTGGGTGGCTGATTTAATACCGGATACCAACCGGGGAACTGCAATCGGGCTGCTGACTATGCTTTCCAGTTTTGCAACTATGCTGGGTTCATTTATTACCGGATTATTATGGGATAAATTCGGTTCTTTATTGCCATTCCTTTTATCATCTGTAATAAGCTTAGCAACGGCTTTTGCTTTCTTATTCTTAAAAACAGATAAGAAATAAGTATGTAAGCTTTCCGTATTTATAAAAAGAACTAACTCTTTGTTAATAATATAGGAAGTAACCCGTTTAGGCAGCCGGTAAATTTTGTACAGGAAGCATTTTTACTTTTACACTTCCAATAAAATAAGGTAATTTAGAAGTGTTTTTTTAATTCTTATTCTGAAGGTCTTATAAATCAATCTCTATACTTCAGTTTTTGTTTTTAATTTATAATCGTCTGATTCATAATGTGGCAGTATAACTGGTTTGTTTTTGCATTGGCAATAAATACAATATCCGCCGGGATTTTATTCCTGTTTACCTGGAAATTTAGAAAGACAGCAGGTGTTCAATATTTTGCTTTATTTCTTCTCTCCTGCACAATTTGGGATTTCGCCTGTATTTTTGAATTGTCTTCAACAGTTTTAACGACCAAAATATTATTCTCCAAGATTTCGTACATCGGGGTAGTTAGTATCCCTAACTTCTGGCTTTTTTTCGCAATAAATTTTTCGCAGAAATTTAAAATTAAACGCCCTTCTCCTCTTTTCTGGATTGTTCCAATTCTTATTTTTATCGCAACATTAACTAACGAATACCACAAACTTATATGGCCTGATGTATATCTTACCAATACCCCGTATGGTATAATCGCTATATACAAACATGGTTTCTTATTTTATATAAATGCAATTTATTCTTATATCTTATTAACAATAGGAACTGTTATACTCGTTAGGGAAGCAATGGATTTCCCGAAAATTTACCGGACGCACAGCTTTATTCTTTGTTTAGCCTGCTGCATCCCCTGGTTTAGCGATATTCTTTATGTGATGGGATTAAGCCCTATAAAGGGCCTTGACTTTGGGACATTCTCCTTTACTTTATCCGCTGTTTTAATAGTCTTCGGGTATTTGCGCCTTAAACTTTTTACAATAACCCCGATTGCACATAAGATTATTTTTTCAAATATAGTAGAAGGGATAATTGTTACCGATAGAGATAACCGCATGGTTGAAATCAACTTATTTGCTGAAGAAATCTTTAATGGAAAATTTACTGTCGGCCACAGCATTGAACCGGCTTTAAAATCTGTTTGTCCTAATTTAATAATGGATCTTTTTGATAAAGAGCAGGAAATATCATCAACCGGAGGGGACCAGGATATCTGGTATGAATTTAAAGTATCTCAGGTAAAAAATTTCCGGGGTGATCTTCTTGGTAAAATATTTATTTTTAGGGATATTACCGAAAGAAAAAAGACTGAGAATACCCTAAAACAATCCGAAAAACACCTTAGTGAATTAAACGAAATTAAGAACAGGTTTTTCTCTATCCTATCTCATGACCTGCGCAGCCCTTTCAGCGGTTTGCTTGGATTTGTTGAAATTCTTAAAGAAGACTACCAAACGCTGCCGGATTCAGAAAGAGAAAGTTTTATTAATGAAATTGATCTGACTGTTAAAAATATTTACAGCTTTCTTGAAGATCTGCTTGAATGGTCAAGGCTAAATATGGGATCCTTCCAAATGGATAGAGAGCCTGTAAATTTATACAATGAAGTTGAAAATGTTTTTACTTTGTTAAACTATAACGCCAAAAGAAAATGTATTGTTTTGATTAATGAATTAAACGAACAAGATTGTGCGATTGCCGATCCTTCAATGGTAAAATTATTATTAAGAAACCTTATCTCTAACGCCATTAAATTTTCTCAAAACGATGGTGAAATAAGGGTTTATTCAAAAACAAATAGTTCAAAGATTGAAATTTCAGTATCTGATACAGGCGTAGGCATCCCGCAGGAAGCACTTCAAAAATTATTCAGGCTTGATACAAAATACACTACGCCGGGAACTGCAAATGAAAGAGGCAGCGGCATTGGATTAGTGCTGTGCAAAGAAATTTTAGACAAGCTTGATGGGGAAATAAAGGTAAAAAGCGAATTAGGAAAAGGCAGCATTTTTACATTCTCTCTACCACATAAATAAATCTAATATCGCATTATTTCCGGCATAACGGTTCACTACTGTCAAAAATAAATGGGTAAATGTGTCGAACAATAATCTGCTTTGAACAGATATTCAATTATTATTACATTTACAAATTATTATCATAGATGGCTTGTATAATTTAAAATATTCCTTCTGGTACAGTTCTAAATTTCGATGCCCATTGAGTTCAAAAAAGCAATTATATATTTAAAATATTTTTATGACACTACAATTTAACAGTTATATTTTCGGGCTGGTATTAAACACTCTTTTTATATGCGCCTTATTTCTTTATACGTGGAATTTAAAGAAAACGGCCGGCGCAAGATTTTTTGCTTATGCCCTTTTTGCTTGCTTGTTATGGGACATATCCAGCGTCTTAGAATTATCTTCTACAATTCTAAGTACCAAAGTCTTATTTGCAAAAATCTCTTTTTTCGGAACGGCTTGCGTTGCCAACTTCTGGTTCTTTTTTGCCATTGCTTCTTCCCAAAGATATAAGGTTGTAAAAGCATACAAGCTTATCTGGATACTTCCAATAATAATTTTAGCCCTTGTCTGGACTAATGAATTGCATAAGTTTATATGGACTGACGTATCATTGTCCGGCAGCCCTTATGGTATTATAGCCATATATAAACATGGAATTTTATTTTTCTTAAGTATTGGATATTCTTATATATTATTGGCCGTGGGGGCAGTCCTGCTTATAAAAGAAGCTATTGATTTTCCAAAGGGTTACCGTACTCAGAATTTCATTCTGATTATTGCTGTTTGTATTCCGCGGTTTGGTGATGCTCTTTACTATATCGGATCGGGCCCGATAAAAGGCTTTAACCCCGATATCTTCTTTTTTACAATTTCCGCCTTCTTAATTGTTTTTGGTTATTTAAAACTTGATCGCCGGAATATTGCTCCGATAGCGCAGGGATTAATTTTTTCCGACCTTGCCGAAGGAATAATAGTAACGGATACGGATAATCATCTAATTGAAGTTAATCAATCGGCGCTAAAAATATTTAACAATGAGATTAACACCAATGATAATATTCAACAAGCTCTTACAAAATATTTCCCTGAGCTATTAATAGATCAGTTCGATAAAGAGCAGGAGATATTTTCTTCAATTAATGGCAAAGATAAGTGGATCGAGATTAAAATATCTCAGGTGAAAAATTTTAAGGGAGAGTTCCTGGGAAAAATCTTTATCTTCAGGAATATTACAGAAAGAAAAATAAATGAGAAGACGCTAAAAGAATCAGAAAAGCACCTTCTTGAATTAAATGAAATTAAAACCAGGTTCTTTTCTATTCTTTCCCATGATCTGCGCAGCCCATTCAGCGGGTTAATTGGCTTTGTGGAAATCTTAAAGGAAGATTTTGCGACATTACCTGATTTGGAAAAAGAAAGTTTTATTAATGAAATTGATTTAACTACTAAGAATATATACAGGTTTCTTGAAGATTTGCTTGAGTGGTCCAAATTAAATATGGATTCATTCGAAACCAAAATTGAAGAATTAAATCTTTATAACGAAGCCGAAGAGGTTTATAAGTTGTTAAAATATAATGCCAGTGGAAAAGGCATAAAGTTAATTAACGAATTAAATAAGCAGGACACTGCCCTGGGAGATTCTGCTATGATTAAGCTGCTGTTCAGGAATTTAATCTCTAATGCCATCAAGTTTTCTAATGAAGGTGATAAAATTAGGATTTACTCAAAAACTAATAATAATCGCATTGAAGTTTTTGTTGCAGACACAGGCATAGGAATCCCTCCGGAAGCCATACAGAATTTGTTTCGCCTTGATATGAAGTATTCAACTACGGGTACTGCAGACGAGAAAGGCAGCGGCATTGGTATGGTGCTGTGCAAAGAAATTTTAGACAAACTTAATGGAAAAATCAGGGTGGAAAGCGAATTAGGTAAAGGCAGTACTTTTATTTTCTCACTTCCACAGGTATAGCGGCAACAAATATCCTTTGTTTTTCCCTTTTAGCATCACATTATAATATGCGCAATATCTAAAGACTACAATGTATCAGGCGATTTTCTTATTTTTATAAGATTAAAATAAGAAATTATATATGTCTTCAGATAAAAAAATAGCTGTAGTTGCTGTAAGCGGGGGAATGGATAGCTGTGTAACTGCCGCGATTGCAAATGAACAATATGAATTGGCTTTTGCGCATATCAACTATGGGCAAAGGACAGAAAATAGAGAGTTAAAAGCATTTAACGATATTGCTGATTATTATAAAGTTAATAAACGCCTGGTTATAGATTATACCCATCTTGCAAAAATAGGCGGTTCTTCTCTTACCGATAAAAAGATTGAAGTAAGTAAAGCCGACTTATCCAATAAAGAAATACCGTCTTCTTATGTTCCGTTTAGAAATGCAAATATACTTTCCGCCTGTACAAGCTGGGCAGAGGTTTTAAATGCACAGGCGATTTTTATCGGCGCTGTTTATGAAGACTCATCCGGGTATCCAGACTGCCGCCCTGAGTTTTTTAAGGCTTTTGAAAAAATTATTGAAACCGGAACAAAGCCTTCAACCAATATAAGAATTGAAACTCCTGTAATACACCTGTCAAAAGCAGAAATTGTAAAAAAAGGAATTGCGCTTAAAGCGCCTTTAGGACTTACCTGGTCATGCTATCAGAATGAAGATGAAGCCTGTGGTGTATGCGACAGTTGTGCGCTGAGATTAAAAGGCTTCATGTCTGCCGGTATAGAAGATCCGATAAATTACAAAGTAAGGCCAAAATATTAATAGAATTATCAGAGGTAAATGTGAGCGATAAATTAAAGATATTAGAAGTGTTTGATAATGTATACCCGGATAGAGATTATTCCGTTATTCACACAGCGCCGGAGTTTACTTCGGTTTGCCCCAAAACAGGGCAGCCGGATTTTGCAACGATGATAATAGAATATATCCCGGATAAATTGTGCATTGAATTAAAGTCCCTTAAGTTTTATTTAAACTCTTATAGAAACGACGGAATATATTTTGAAAGCGTAACCAATAAAATTTTGGATGACCTGGTTGAAGTGTGCAAACCCCGTTACATGAAGATTACTGCACAATTTAATGTTAGAGGCGGAATTTCTTCCGTTATCAAAGCAGAATATCACAAATAAGAATTAAAACAGATTATAAAATAACAGCTTACGGTTACAATATTATGACTAACTTACCAGGCATAAAGAAAGAATTCCTTAAAAAACGGGATAAACTTTTCCAGGAAAATATAAGGCAGAAAGACGCATTCCACTTCAGTGTTTCATACAGCCTGCTGGTGGAAGAGTATATTAGGGAACTTTCCAGCGAGAATAAGCATAATTTTGTACTGGCATCTGCCGGAAGCTTCAGCAGGAGGGAACTTTCCCCTTATTCGGATATCGACCTGATGTTCATTACAAATTCAATCGAAGAAAATAAGGAAGCTATTGCGCACCTGGTTACGAAATTTTGGGATAACGGGTTGGAAGCATCTCATACCGTAAGAGAATTCTCTGATATTGAAAAATACCTTCATACAGACCTTCATACATTTACACAGTTTTTTGAAACGCGTTTCCTTCTTGGCAATGAGCTATTATATAAGAAATGGAACGAGACTCTTTTCTCTTATATAACAGAGGATATACAAATAAAGCTGCTTCAGGAGCTTTCCGACGATATCAATGCAAGATATGAAAAGTTCGGCGATTCTCCCAAGGTACTTGAACCTAACGTGAAATCATCCGCGGGCGGGCTTAGAGATTTTCAGGCTATTGAATGGATGTATGTACTGATGAATAAAACTCTGTTGAACAAGCAGAGCGAAATAACACAGGCAGAGGTTTTTATAGACCTGCTTAGAGATAATAATTATACTTCTGAAAATGAGTGTAAAAGGCTGCTTAAAAGCTATAAGCTGATTCTTACCGTACGGAATATGCTTCACCTTTCTTCACAACAAAAAAACGACCGTTTCGAATTCAATGCCCAGAAAAAAATATCCTCAACGCTTATACACAGGAAAGATGCCCTTTCAAGCTTTATGCATGAATACTTTAATGCGGCAAACATTATCAACCGCTTTTCTAAATCCATGATAAAGAAATTCCAGGAGGATACTTCCAATCCCCTTCCGGATTCTCTTGCAATAGAATTAGATGAGGACTTTATACTTAAGGGTAAAACCATTTCCCTTAACGGTAAGCCGAATATTTCTCTGTCAGATATTCTTAGGGCATTTTACTACCGGGGCTTGCATAACGCCCATTTTGACGAAAACCTCAGGTCAACGGTAATTGAAATTGTTGAAGACTATGAAGGCGATACTAAAAATGAAGCCGAATCTTCTGTATTTTTCCGTGAAATACTACGGCTTCCTAAAAACGTCGGGCTAACTTTATCTGTAATGAATGAGCTTGGCGTTCTAAAAGCTTTTATGCCTGAATTTAAAGACCTGATCGGTTTTCTGCAGCATGGTGTTTATCACTGTTATACGGCAGATGAACATACAATAATGACTATTCAGAATCTTGAAAAGCTTGAAAAAGATACTTCGCCGCTCGGCAGGTTATATAATAACCTGAAAGATAAAGAAACACTTCACCTGGGCCTTCTTTTTCATGACATAGCAAAGCCCATAAATATCGCCGGGCATGAAATTATCGGCGCCGAAATGGCTTCTTCAATAATGAACAGGCTTGGCTACAGCGAAGAAGAAATAGAACCTGTTGCATTCCTTGTAAAGAATCATCTGGTCATGGAGCAAGTTGCGTTCAGAAGAAACCTGAACGATCCTGAAACGCTTAATACTTTTACTTCCCGTTTTAATTCAGTTAAAGACCTGGAACTTCTTTATCTTGTTACATATGCGGACCTGTCCGCTGTTAATTCTGCCATCTGGACGGCATGGAAGAGCGATCTTCTCGCTGAGTTATATACTAAATCAAGATCAATGCTTGAAGATCAAATTTCCGGTGAAGAACTGTTATTCTCAAGAATTTATGTAGAGCCAAAAGAAATAAGCAAACATTCCGATCTGATTTCCGAGGAACACGTTCAGGAGCATATCGACTCTATAAATGATATCGGCTATGCTCATCAATTTACCGATCAGGAAATTGCCAAACATATTGAAGATATACAGAAAGGGATTATACTTTCAGCTACATTCAAAGAATTTGATGATTTCACTAATATTACAGTTATTACAAAAGACTCACCCTCTCTTCTTTCAAAATTATGCGGCGCCCTTTCAATAAATGACGTTAACATTTTTGATGCAAAAATCTTTACAAGAAAAGACGGAATGGTAATTGATACTTTTGATGTAACAGACTTCAGGACTCATGGTAAAATTGATCCTGAAAGACATACTAAAATTAAGCATGATCTTGAATCTGTTGTAACTGGCAGGTTACAGCTAAATCAGGAATTTGCCCGCATGAAGTCAAAATGGTGGCGTATTGAAAGCAAGTTCTTCAAAAGGACCGGCAAGATAAAAATTAGTTTTGATAAGCATGAAAAATATACAATAATCGACGTTTTTTCCCCCGACAGGCTGGGCTTTCTTTATCAGGTAACATCAAAAATACACGAGCTTGGCATGTCAATTTATTTTGCAAAAATATCTACCAAGGGGGATGATATTGTCGATTCATTTTATGTTCTCAATAACAGCGGCGGAAAGATATCATCAATTAATTATGATTTGATAAGAGCCGAACTTACTGAGACAATTACACAAATGTTATAGGTACTAAAATTGAACTTTATGGAAAAAGAAATGCCGATTGGAGTTTTCGATTCAGGAATCGGCGGGTTAACTGTTGTAAAAAGAATTGCTTCTGCATTACCAACTGAAGATATAGTATATTTTGGCGACACTGCGCGCGTGCCTTACGGTTCAAAATCCAATTCAACCGTAATAGAATATTCAATACAAGATGCAAAATTCTTAATGAATAAAAATGTAAAGGCTATTGTAGTTGCATGTAATACATCGTCTTCCGTTGCAATTGAAGCGTTGAGGAACAAATTTCATGTACCTGTAATTGGGATGATAGAGCCCGGTGCGCGTTTTGCTGTCAGCCAAACAAAAACGGGAAGAATTGGCGTAATAGGAACAAGAGCAACAATTAAAAACAAAGCTTATTCTTCGGAAATTAAAAAGCTTAATCCCGATATCGAGGTGTTTGAAAAAGCCTGCCCCTTGTTTGTACCGTTAGCGGAAGAAGGCTGGATAAAGCATAAAGCAGCATATGATATTGCCGAAGAATACTTAAAGGATTTAAAAAAATCAGACATAGATACGCTTGTACTTGGATGCACGCATTATCCTATTCTTGCAAAGGTAATTCAGGATGTAATAGGTGAAAACGTTAAGCTTGTGGATTCCGGTATCGCTTCCGCCGAAGCAGTAAAAAAAGAATTGGACCGGATCGGCCTTAATACAAATAAATTTTCACCGGGAAACCAGCAGTTTTACGTAAGCGATATTCCGCTGAAGTTTAAAGCGATTGCAGAGCTATTTCTGGGTAGAAAAATAGCCGACGTAACAAAAGTTGATCTTGAATTACTTTCGGTATAATTTGTAACGCGAAACGCTGTTTCGCAAATTATCACATAATATTAGCCCTATAAAGGAAGTGAATCAGCGCCTGCCTGCCGTAGGCGGGATTCGCTTTACAAATACATTGTTTTGCGTAACTACAGTTTATTTAATCATTATTCAAATGTTTTTTCCAGCTCTTTGCGGTCTTTTGTTATAGAAAGCGCCAGCATAAGTTTAATCCTTGCTTTCTGGCCGTTAAGGTAATCAGCAAATATTACTCCCAGTTGATGAAGCCATTTACCGGCTCCGGGATACCCATAAATATCAAGTGTTTCACCTGCCGGGCACCTGGAGACAAGCACAACCGGGATTCCTTTTTCAACAGCATATTTTATTCCGTCAAATGCAGCAGGCGGTACATTGCCAACGCCAAGCGCTTCAACAACAATTCCTTCAACTCCACTGTCAGCTGAAAATTTAAAAAACTTTTCGTCCATACCGGCATACACTGTAAGTAGATCAACATTAGTAACCAGGTTATCTGTAACGATTGATTGAAGTTTCCGAGGAAGCCGGTTTAGAATGACTCTTCCGTTTTGTACAAATCCAAGCGCTCCGAAGTCGAGGCTTCTAAAGCTGTCAATCTGCTCTGTAAAAATTTTTGTTACTTCGCTTGCAGCGTTTATCTCACCATTAAGGCAAACAAGAACGCCTAAATCCCGGCAGTTTGGATTAAGGCAAATACTAATAGCATCAATAAGATTTTGCGGGCCATCCCAGTCAGGTTCGGAACTGTTTTTCATTGAGCCGATTAAGACAATTGGGATGGATGTTCTTATCGTAAGGTCAAGCAGGTATGCAGTTTCCTCAAGTGTATCGGTTCCATGCGTAACTATAACGCCGTCATAACGGCCGCCGGATATTAATTCTTTTATTTTTTTAGACAACCTAAACATAAGTTCGGGCGTCATATGCGGTCCCGGATATTTTCCAAAATCATAGCATGTTAATCCCGCAAGATTCTTTGCCTGCGGTATTTTTCCCAGAAGTTCTTCACCCGAAAAGCGCGGTACTGCGCTTCCCGTAGCCTCATCAATCATCATCGAAAAGGTGCCGCCCGTAAAAACAATAAGTATTTCTTTCATAATCTTCCGTATTTAATGACGAAATATAAATTAAAGAATAATTTAAATATATGCCTGCTTTCATCTTTTATCCCTGATAATCTCAACAAATGATATGTTCTATTAAATTACGTAATAAAATCCAGGAAACTATAATAAAACCTATGCCGTAACTGCTTACGTAACCTGATTGATTATAAAATATTGACTACCAGCTGTTCGGAATTAAAATATCTTTTACATTATATAGGTTACTTTATTCTAATATAGTGTGAAAAAATAATAGCGGCATAGCCGCGAAATGTTTGTAGCTTAATAATGTCCTGTTAAAGTCAAAGAGCGGCATGGTGCAGCGCACCATGTCACCCCTCTGGGGTTTTAATATTTTCTGTTTTACATTTGTACTACAAGCATTCCACCCCTACCGGGGCTAAAAAATTAGAATAATGTATTATTTTGCAAAAGAGTATCTTTTATTTTCTATTTCGAACAATGGGTTAACTATATAATTATAAAGGGAATAGAGTTTTTTTGTTAGACGGGGTGTGTGCGGGGAGAGACCTATAACAGAACACATAAATACAATCTATTATTATAAGTCACCGATCTATATAGTAAGCTGCGATCCGCCTTGTAGATAATTTGATATTGAGCTATTTTTGGTAAGAATTATTTGGAGAATTAAGATGTTATTTGTTGCAGACGTAGATTTGACGCCAAACCCTAACGCATTAAAGTTCATTTTAAATGAAAGGCTGCTGAAATATGAAACAAGACAGTTTCATAATATAGAAGAAGCTAACGAAGACCCGCTTGCAAAAGGAATTTTTGAAATTACCGGTGTAGTTTCTGTTTTTTACATGGATAAATTTGTAACCATAGAGAAATCAAAAGATACAAACTGGGGGCAGATACAGAAACCATTTATAAATTTTCTAAAAACCTTTGACATAAATTCAGTGCCTTCGGAAAAAGAACTTGATCCGCTTGATGAAAATTCAGACGAACTGCTCAAACAAATTAATGAGCTGCTGGATCACCGCGTCAGGCCGGCTTTGGCAGGAGACGGCGGCGGACTTCAGGTAATGGGAATTGACGGATATACGGTAAAGATACATTATCAGGGCGCTTGCGGAAGCTGTCCAACTGCAATTTCCGGTACTCTTATGGCTATTGAAGGATTGCTTAAAAGAGATATACACCCTGCTATAGAAGTGGTTGCCGCTTAAAAGATTTATTCTTTAAAATTTGAACCCGGCCCTGTTTAAAGGGGCTGGGCATGCTTTATGTTCTGAAATATTATCGGAATAAAAATTGTTAATTATAACTTTATTGTAATCTAATTCTGAGTTATATAAATATTTGAGTAAAGCGACCTCCCCTAATCCCCTCCTTAGTAAGGAGGGGAGCGGCTTTAGCCGGGGGTGGTTAAAATATTTTGAGGATTATTTATGTCCCTGAATATTGAACCTTCCATTATTTATGAGAACCTGTTTTCCGCTGCCAAAGAAATTTCAGGCATTCATTTCAAAATATTCTCCTCACCAAAAGGCATAAACCATATATTCATAAATAAAAAGAATGCAAAGGTTGAAGCTTCAAATCTTACAAGCCTTCACTCTGATGATCCCCTCATGTTTAGCATCTTTGATGAGCTGGCAGAATATTTTAATAATAAAAGGAAGATATTTGATATCCCGCTTGATTTACACGGAAGCGAATTTCAGATAAAAGTTTGGAAAGAATTATTAAATATTCCTTACGGCAAAACAATATCGTACAAAACTCTTTCAGAAAGGCTGGGCGATAAAAATTTAACACGTGCAGTAGGTAAAGCAAACGGCTCGAACCCGGTACCTATTTTAGTCCCCTGCCACAGGGTAATAAATGCAGACGGATCCCTTGGCGGTTATAGCGCAGGTTTGCCTGTTAAGGAAAAATTACTTGAACTGGAAGGTACTTTGAATTTAAATCTGTTTAATTAGGTTGGAACCACAACAGATTTGAACTTTATGTTTTATTTAGCGAAGAGGCAAAAAGCGGCCTAAATACCGCTTTCGCAATTACTTAAGCTCAGTAACCTTACTAATATCATCAATTTTAACGAATTTTTCGTTAAACTTAAAGCTGCCCTTATCAGTCTTAGTGGTTTTAATCATTTTAACTGTAATACCGCTGTCTTTTTTCTTTGCTTTAGCTTTATCGGCAAATGTTTGTTGTTTAGCCATTTTAATACTCCAAATTTAAGTGTGCAAATATAGGAATTACATCATTTAAATAAAAATTCTAATTACATCTAAAACCGGCTTAAAACAGCCATAAATACTAATATTAACTATAATAAGTCTGTAAATACAGCATTTACGGCATTCATAAGGTCTTCCGGGGCAAGGCAAACCTGCATTCCCCGCATACCCGCGCTTACATAAATTGTTTCAAACAACTGGGCAGTCTCTTCAATGTAAGTTGGGTAATTTTTTTTCATTCCAATTGGAGAACAGCCGCCGCGGATATAACCTGTTAAATTTAAAAGGTCTTTAACTTTTACCATTTCAATGCTTTTATTCCCGCTTGCATAAGCTGCTTTTTTCAGGTTAAGTTCTTCCGTTACCGGAATACAAAATACATTTATCCCGTTCTTATCGCCCGAGGCTACCAGGGTCTTAAAGACTGTTTCCTGCCGGGCATTTATTTTATTTGCTACTGTTGTCCCGCTCAAATCATTTTCATCTACTTCATAAGTATGGGTTGTATGGGGAATATTTCTTGCTTCCAGAATTCTTATTGCGTTTGTTTTAGACATAACTATTTCTACCCGGCCGGTTAGAGATTTTCAAACTCTGCCTTCAAGTCCTTATATGAAAGCTCATAACTTTCTGCTTTCATAAGAAATTTTGTATATGGATGTTCAGGCTGGCTAAAAATCTTTTCAGCCGTTCCTTTTTCTACAATTTCACCTTTATAAATTATTATAATTTCATCGCAAAGTTTTTTAAGAATATTAACATTATGCGATATACATATTAATGTAATTCCGTAAACGCTGTTAATCTCTTTAAATAAATTCAGTAAATTTAACTGCGAGTCTGCATCCTGCGCAGAAAACGGTTCATCAAGTATAAGCAGCTCCGGCTTAACTGCAATAATTCTTGCAAGAGCTGCGCGCTGCTGTTCTCCCCCGCTTAATTCAAATCCTTTACGGTTCCATAAATGCTCAGGAAAGTTCACCGAATCAAATATTTTTTCCTTTTCTTCCCGAATGTTTTTTTTCTCACCTGTTTTTATATAAATCGCTTCTTCAATTATTTCATCTATCACTCTAAACGGATTTAGTATCTCACCGTTATTCTGAAATAATATCTGCACCGGGCTTATTTTGCTTTTCTGCCATTCAGGCGGCCAATTAAAAGTCAGCTTGCCGCTGGAATAAGGAATAATTCCGGCTAAAATTTTTGCAAGAGTTGTTTTCCCGCTTCCGGATTCACCTGCAATCCCTAATATCCTCCCTTTTTCAAGCTGGAAAGATATATTATTTAAAATTTCCTTATCAGGTTCATTCCGGCTAAATAAACCCTGATTAGCTGCTATATAAGAGATATTTTCTGCTATGAGCAATTCGTTCATAATGAAATCTGTTTATATGAATGAATTAATTTTCTTAACGAATCAGAACCTTCAGGCCCATCCTGTTTATCATTATTCCCTTCGCTTAACGGAACATCCGGGTAAGCAAATAATTCTTTCTTTGAATAAAATTTACTAAGCCTGCCATCGGAAAGGAAGGCTATTTCATCGCTGATCTTTTCCGCAAAGTTTATATCGTGCGTTACAAGCAGGACTGAATTTTTCCCCTGGCTTACAAACTCCTTCAGCTTTAGTAAAAATAAGTTTGAGATGGCCGAATCAATACCCGACGTAGGCTCATCTAAAATAATTATTTCAGGATGGGCTGCAAGAGCCAGTACCAAACTGATCCGCTGCGCCATCCCGCCGCTTACTTCATAGGGATACAGCCTGCTTAATTCGGAATATTGCGGCAAAATAAAATATGAAAGAAGAGAATTTATTTCCTCTTTATCCTTTGCAAGGCTGTTAAAATAATATTCAAAAGTTTTTAACTGATTAAAACTGTTAACTGCATCCTGAAAGACATATTTGATCTTATCTCTTCTTAGCGGATACATCTCATTTATATCAAGCGAAAGGATATCTCTCCCTTCAAAAAACACGCTTCCGGTAACAGAATAGAAATGCGCGTTTAGTAAACCTGTAAGAGACTTTATTAAAGTTGTCTTACCGGAACCATTTAATCCCAGAACAGTATGGATGCGATTCTGCTTCATCTCAAAATTAATACCGGACAGCAGGGCTCTTTTCCCTGTTATCGATAATTCTTTTATATCAACTTTTAACATTCCTGATGAACAACTCTATTTGTATTTACAAAACAAAATAATAAATTAACAGCAAAATTATTACTAATATTTTGGGCTGTAAAATGAAAATCAACCGTCTTATTCTTTCCCTGCCATTAATAATAATTTTAGTCTTCCTAAGCGGATGTCAAAAAGGATCTTCGGAGAAATCTGGGCGTATTATAGCGGCAATCACTTCTGATGTGGAATCGCTTAATCCCCTATTTGCATTCAGCGATAACGAGGGCAACATATCCGAGCTTCTTTACGCCAGCCTTGTACAGCATGAATGGAATTATAAAAAGGGCGATATGGATACTTTTCCCATGCTTGCGAAAAGCTGGGAATGGAACGGCGATTCATCCTCTATAACACTCTATCTGCGGGATGACGTAAAATGGTCAGACGGGCAGCAGTTTACGGCAAATGACGTTGTTTTTTCTTTTGATGTTTATTCCGACCCCATAGTGCAAAGCAAGCTTTACGGTTCTTTCAGGAACTTCTTTACCGACACAGCAATGCATATAGATTTGAAAAAGACTTTTGTTGCTAAAAGTTCATTCGTACTGACAATAAACTTTAAGAAAAACCCTTCACCCACTTTTTATGATATTGATTTCCCCATTATCCCGGAACACGTATATAAGAATATAAACCGCAAAGATTTGATAACTGCTGAAAAGGAAATTAAACCGGTAACAGACGGCGCATTCTCGCTTTCACAGTGGAATAAGAATCAATCTCTTATCTTAAAAGCCGATAAAAAATCATTCTTATATAAAGGGGGAAATGTTTCGGAATTAGTATTTAAAATCGTTCCGGATTATAACTCCGGGATTACTCAATTGAAAAAAGGCGAAATCGACCTGATGGAAGATATAAAAGCCGATGATTATCCTGTAATTTCAAATGACGGCAGCCTTGGTATTGCCGCCGTAAAAGGCAGAGAATATGATTATGCCGGCTGGAATAATCTGGACCCGGATATTTATAAGAAGACAAAACATGTTGTCCCAAATAAATTATTCGGCAATGCCGACGTGCGTAAAGCGCTTACACTTGCAATAAACAGGGATGAAATATTAAAACAATTCCTGAACAATCATGGTGAAGTTGCATTTGGGCCTGTATCATCAATTTTTAAAGATGCATTTAACTATGAATTACATCCCCTGCCCTATTTACCGGATTCGGCTAAGAAACTTTTAGCTTTGGCTGGCTGGAAAGACACAGACAGAAACGGGACCCTGAAAAAGAACGGACAGGAATTTTCTTTTACGCTCTCCATACCCGGCGGCAATCCCAGGCGCGAATTTACTGCAACTGTAATTCAGAATAATCTGCAGGCGCTCGGCATAAAAATAAAGATTGAAAAACTGGAACCGGATGTATTCTTCCAGAAAATGTTTAACCGGGAATTAGAGGCCTGGGTCGCAGGCTGGACTGTACCGATTCCCCTCGATTTGAAATCTTTCTGGTATTCAAATCTTACGGATGCACAGTTTAATGTTGCAGGCTATCAGAATAAAGCAATGGATGAATTGCTTAAAAAGATTGAGGTTTCTCCTAACAGTAATGTAAAGAATAATCTATATAAAAAATTGCAGGAAATTATATATAGCGAAAACCCGGTTACATTTTTATTCTGGGATGATAAATTAATTGCATATAATAAAAGAATACAAAATTTAAGCGTTTCACCGCTTGGAGTATTTCAACGCTGTTGGAATTGGTCAACTAAATAATATCTCTATGAGAAAAGAAATCTTCAAGACATTTGCAAAAAGGGGCTGGACTTCCCTGCTGGTTTTATTTTTATTAATGACATTCCTTTTTTTGTTATTAAGAATTTCTCCGGGCGACCCGTCACTTAAATATATTTCACCCAAATTAAGCCCCAGGCTCACTGAACTTGTAAAAAAGTCATTCAGCCTTGAAGGTTCTATGCCCGCACAGTATAAAACTTTTATACTAAACCTTGCAAAAGGGGATTTCGGTATTTCATACACATACAGGATACCGGTTATCCGAGTAATAGAAAGAGCTCTTCCCTTCACTATAATGTTTTCTTTGTTAAGTTTTTTCATTCAAATTGTTTCCGGCTTCCTGCTATCCATGTTTGCGGTAAAGAAAATTAACGGAACTGCAGACAAGATAATTTCCAAAACAAGCCTTCCAGTATATGCCGTCCCCTCTTTTGCTGCGGGAGTATTCTTAATATATATATTTTCTGAGAAGTTAAATATTTTCCCGTCTTCCGGGTTAACTTCATTTGACACGGAATCATATTCATTTATTCAAAAGCTTATTGATTACGCACAGCACCTTGTACTGCCCGTAATAACCCTGTCGTTTAACGGCGTTGCAGTCTTTTATAAATATCTTCACGATAATCTTGAAGATGTTTACAACAAACCTTTTGTTGAGAACCTTCGCGCAAACGGTTTTACTGAAAAGGAAATATTAAGGAAACACATTATCCCGAATGCTGTTAATCCTTTAATATCCGTTGCCGGCGTGGAACTTGGGCTGTTATTTGGCGGCGCTTTAATTACGGAAGTTATATTTTCTCTGCCCGGAATGGGGCGTTTAACCGTGGATGCAATTTTATCACGTGATTACCCGCTGGTAATCGGGTGTACCTTTGTCGCGGGCATACTTGTTATTTTAACAAATCTTTGCGCAGATATTATTAAAGCTATGCTGGATAAAAGAATTGCGAAAGGAATTTTAAATTAAATGCATCGCAGTATTAAAATACGGCAATTTATCCTGATGCTGGCTTTGCTATTAATTATTACAAGATACAGCCTAATTGCAAAAGTGTTTTTTTTATTTTTCCTTTATATACAACTGCTCTTTACCTCTCCTGAATTAGCGCTTGCGCAAATCAGTTTTCAATTTATAGATTTTGCCGTTTCAATTATTCTTCTTGCCGCTGCAATTATTTATTTCCTGATGGCAGGGAAGAAGGTAAAATATTTTCAGAGTAATTTAAACTTTACATCCGCTGTAATCATCTTACTAATTTCATTTTTCTTATTTGCGCCGTTAATAACAGATAATAATCCTGATTTTCAGAAAGACTTATCGGTAACAAAACTGCTTCCTCCGTTTAGCAGTGTTAAGGTACTGCATTTAAATAATGATAATTATAGCACCGGTAATACTGTTGATAAGTTCATAAACCTAAAGAGCCGCGTTATTAAGAACTCATTTGACGACAGCATAATTTTTATCGACAGCATTTCAGCAGGTAATAAACTAACATACTATCAGGGCGGGGCAGAAGTATTGCTTGCAAATGATAAAGTAATATTCAAAAACAACACTCCTTTAATCACGACAAGAACTTTCATTTTAGGGACGGATGAATTAGGCAGAGATATATTTACGCGTTTAATATACGGAGCACGTATTTCTCTTTTTGTGGGGCTTGGCTCGGTATTAATTTCTTTACTGCTGGGATTGTTTTTAGGTTTCTTTGCAGGATATTCCGAAGGCTTTATAGACACTGCCTTAAACCGGCTTACAGATATGTTTCTCGCATTCCCTGTAATATTCTTTATTATTCTTATAATTGCATTATTCGGTAATTCTCTCCCCAGTGTTATCATGGTTCTGGGATTCTCCGGGTGGATGAGTTTATTTAAGATTGTAAGAAGTGAGGTTATATCTCTTAAGAATAAAGACTTTTTTGTTTCAGCACGGCTAATCGGGTTGTCAAATATCAAATTACTTTTAAAAGAAACACTGCCGTATATTCTTGTACCTGTTGTGGTAAATTTAGTTTTTCAATATGGAAATGTTATTTTAGCCGAAGCAGCTTTAAGTTACTTAGGACTAGGAACCGGAAGCAGTTATCCTTCATGGGGCTCTATGATTGAAGCAGGGCAGAACTACCTGTCTCAGGCCTGGTGGATGATTTTATTTCCAGGGCTGGCATTGTTCCTCACTTTATTCGCTGCAAACAGTCTTGGCAGAAAAATTAGTTCTCATTTTAATCCCCGGGTAAATTCATGATAAATCAAAAATATGAAATAATTAAATTATTAGGCAAAGGAAGAAGCTCTGTTTACCTGTGCGAAGATGTCGACTTACCAGGCGAAAATATTGCTATAAAAATACTCCCTGAAAATACAGAAGAAACTGAAAAAAGGTTATTTTCAAATGAATATTTTACTCTTCGAAAAATAAATCATCCGAATATTGCAAAAGCCTTCGACATTGGCACAATTACACACACAGATGAAGAATATCCGGATATTTTACCAGGCAGTAAGTTTTTTACACTTGAGTGTATAAACGGCTGTAATCTTCTGGAATATGATGGATTAAATGATAAAGATACATTATATGAAATTATAAAACAGCTTAGTATGGTCCTTTATTACCTACACCTGTCAAATTTCATTTATTATGATTTAAAGCCTGAAAATATCCTTGTTACGTTTAATGACGGGAAACCGGTTATTAAATTGATAGACCTTGGATTTGCACAATGCATTGTTGAGAATAAAGAGTCTGTTATAAGGGGAACTGCCGAATACATTGCGCCTGAAATACTAAAAAATGATAGGCATGATTACAGGGTAGATTTTTACTCTCTGGGAATGGTACTGTACCGGCTTATTTATAAGAAATTTCCTTTTAGCACTAATAATGAAGTTGAAGTATATAAAGCGCATATAGAACAGGACTTTGATTTCCCTGAAACAAATACTTACGCCGGAATTACAGATGTAATTAAAAAACTATTAAATAAGGACCCGGATGAAAGATATACAAATGCAATTCAAATATTAAAAGATTTGGATATTGAAATCGGTGAAGAAGCTGTTAAAGATCTGATACCGGTCAAAGTATTCGCAGGCAGGAAAGACTGCCTGACTATCCTGAAGACATACATTTCAGATCAGGGCAGCAGGGAAGTATTTACCGTCCGCGGCTCTGAAGGAGCCGGAAAGACTACTCTTGCGTATAAATTATATTCATCAGTTGAAAACTCTATCCTTATTGATAACAGCAATTCATTAACAGGCACCGAATATTTCAGGCAATTCTTTAAAAAGATAACCAATAATAATTTAGTTTATCCAAAACTCTCTGCTGGCCTCATTGAGCAAATAGATAAATTTTATAATAATCTGCCCCTGAATCCTGCAAACGAAGTTAAAGCAATTATAAACCGGCTTTCTAATGAGAGTTCCTTCGTACTTATTCTTGATTCCTTTAATAGTTACGATGACTTATTACTTGAAATATTCAGGGACATAATACCAATTCTTCAGGTTAACCGGATAAAAGTTATTCTAACGGAAAATTCGGACCGGCATAACGCTTCCGAATTTATTTCCAACCTCAGAGAAGTTAATCTTACTCCGTTTACCGAAGCACAGTTATCGGAATATTTAGAAAAAAGTTTTGCTCCATGCTTCCCGGTAGAGCAATTAAAGCAATTGATATTATCTTATGCAGATCTGCTTCCGGGCAGCTTAACAAGCTTTTTAAAAGATCTTATCCTGTTAAAAATAATCAGATATACTCCCGGGGGAATTGAAATTGTTACGGATGAAAGAACTTCTTCTATACTTAAAAGCTCTCATGAAGAAATATATAAAATACGGACAAACAGCCTTACTGAAGATGAATTGTCTGTAGCCCGGTTTATCTCGGCATTTGAGATTGTGCCGGACTTAAATGTTATCGGGAAATATTTTAGATTGGATGATAAAGCTGCTCTTCGTGTTTTGGACAATCTTTCTCATAAGAACATAATTCAAAGTATTATTTCAGGTTTAAACCCGGTGTTAACTTCGGAAGGATTAAAAAGGCATGTCTATTCAGGTATAAAAGAAAAGAAAAATTATCATAACTCAATTGCGGCATTTTTAATTAGTTATTTCACTAATTACAACCGTGGAGAACTTGCAAGACAATACGAGCTTGCCGGGTGCTATGAAGAAAGCTATAAAATATTAAAGGAAGAATTAAGTAAAGCAGAAAAGATTTCCGCATATTCGTTTCAAAAAAATATATTACAGCATCTTTTAACTTTTCCGCTTAGCGAGGGAAACAATGTAAATGTAAACGTTGAATACTGCAAAGTATTGACCAACCTGAATGATTACCAGGCTTCATTAAACCATATAGATCAAATTATTAATATAGTTAACGAAAATGCTAAAAATGAGCTGTCCATATTAAAAGCAAAGTGCCTTATAGGGCTGGGTGAATTGAACGAGGGTAAAGCG
>JARLHB010000257.1 GCA_031292465.1 Ignavibacteriaceae bacterium | reverse complement strand
TCTTTCCCAACCAGTTCAACTCTTGCAGTTTTAAGCATTGCATCGGCTGCTTCAATTGCACCCACCAATCCTTTTGTCTCTATCATTCCGAGTGCGTCAAGTGCCATTTTTTATGCTCCCAAATGTAATTTTAATGTACCAAAATAGGTTATGATGTAATAAATGTCAATAAAGATAGTAGGCTTTAAGTAATAATTATCCCCAGCTGTAACTTATTTTTGGGGTAAATAATTTAACCACACAAGTATTAAATCATTATTTCAGCTTTATTTAATGTTTGTTTTGACTGTTTAGTGGAAATTATTGCATATTACAACAAGTGATGTTAATTTACACTCTAATTTAAATCAGGATCAAATGGAAACCGCCATACTTCCGGTACTGCAAAACAGATTACCTTTAGAAGAACTTGAAAGCGACAGGCAATTATTTTCTACGGATAATATATTTGCTCAAATATTAAATGCATCTCCAACCTGTCTAATTATATTAAATAAGTACAGACAAATAGTTTATTTGAATAAAGCTGTTGAAGATTTATTAAATAATAAAGACATTGAATCGGCATACGGCAAAAGGCCTGGCGAACTGCTTAATTGCCAATGCTCCGTTAAAACCCCGGACGGCTGCAGTACTTCTGAATTTTGCGAAACTTGCGGCGCTTTAAAAGCTATAATGTCATCTTTAAACGGTGAAAAAGACGTACAGGAATGCAGAATTATTCAAAGAAATACTAATGAAGCATTAGACCTGCGGGTATGGGCAGAACAACTAAAAATTAACGGCCGGGTTTTCTCAATATTTTCTTTTATCGATATTAGTAACGAAAAAAGAAGATTGGCGTTAGAAAGAATTTTCTTCCACGATGTATTAAATTCTGCTCAAAGCCTGATCAGTTGTACAAGTTTGCTGAAATACTCAACAAAAGAGGAAATACCGGATATTCTGCCTTTGATTTCCGATTCCGCTTTTCAGATAGTTGATGAAATAAAAGCCCAAAGAGATCTTTCTCTGGCAGAGATTTCGGAGTTATCTGTTAATTGCTATACTTGTAATACGCTTGAGATTATTAAAAAGATAAAGAAATTTTATGATCAAAGATTTGTCCAGGAAGGAAAGGAAATTCAAATTAGCCCGGATTGCGAGTCAATTGATTTCGTCAGCGATGAATTATTGATTACAAGAGTATTAGGCAATATGCTAAAAAATGCCCTGGAGTCCACAAAGAAAGGAAGTTTAACAACAATCAGCAGTAAGCTTGCAAATAATCAGGTACGCTTTTCAGTCAACAATTCCGGCTTTATCCCGCTTAAAATTCAGTATCAAATTTTCCAGAGATCTTTTACAACAAAAGGATCGGGAAGGGGCCTTGGTACTTACAGCATGAAATTACTTTCCGAACGTTATTTAAAAGGTAAAGTGTCTTTTACAACTTCAGAAAAAGAAGGTATAACATTTTTTGCTGAATATCCGCTTAATTACTATGAACACGATTAAGTCGTCTTTCATTTTGTGTAAACGATATTACAATCTTGCGGAGTATAATGAAGACAAAGACCAAAGGAATTTATACTAATATTTCTTTTCGTCCAGATAATCCTGTAGAATAATTGCAGCCGCGCTTCTGTCTATTAAACCTTTTTCCCGCCTCTTTGATTTCTTAGTTACGGTTTTCATAATCATCTCCTGCGCTATAGAAGATGTATATCTTTCATCCCTCAGAATTACTTCCAGCTTAAATTTATTTTCAAGATGAGTTTTAAATTCCTGTACTTTTTCAGTAATTGATGACGGCTGGCCGTTTTCTTTTACGGGCATTCCCAGAAGGATTTTGCTTACAGATTGCTCGCTGACAATCTCTTTTAATTCCTTCCATAAATTCTGCCCGTTCAGCAGAGTTTTATAAGGATAAGCAAATGTAAAAAGAGGGTCGCACAAAGCAAGGCCGATCCTTTTAAGGCCGAAATCTATCGCAAGGAACCTGCTGCTTAATTCTTCGCTCATTTATGCGCTCTCAAATCTCTCTACCGAATAAACTCCTTTTAATTTTTTCAGCTTGTCCACAACTCTTGACAGATGGTCCAGATTCTGAACATATAAAGTAACACTGCCCTCAAAAACAGAATTGCCAGAATTAATATTGATTGATTTAATATTAGTATTCTGATACGAAACAATTGTATGTGATATTTCGTTTAATATGCCCGGAGAATCTTCTCCTTTCACACTTAACCCGGCAACAAATAAAGAGCCCTCTCCTTCCGGCCACTGAACCGGGACAAGCTTGCTTGCGTCTTTTTCTGAAATACTGATAAGGTTGTTGCATGTTTTACGGTGTATTTTTATCCCCTCCCCTATGGTTATGAAACCAATAACCGGATCGCCCGGTATGGGGTTACAGCATTTAGCATAAGAATACATAATACCCGACTTTTTACCGTCAACAAGTACGCCGCCTATATCACCGCGGGCAATATTTGCAAAATTATCAAATTCCAGAGTAGAAGGTTTTTCTTTCTTCTCTTTTTCTTTGGATGCTGTAAGCACCTCATCTAGATTTACTTTTCCCTGAGCAATTGCTTTATATAACTGCTTTGAGCTTTCATATTTAAGGCTAAGGGAAAGCTTTGATACATCGCTTGTGGTAAATGAAAGCTTTAATTTCTTTACTTTCTTTTCCCATATTTCCCTGCCGCTGTTTATAATTTCTTCTTCTTCATTGTTTAACCACTTCTTAATCTCACTTTTTGATTTGTGTGTGGCAACAAATTTCATCCAGTTTTTATTCGGATGCTGATTTTTTGAAGTAATTATTTCCACCTGGTCGCCGCTGTGCATCTTGGTATCAAGCGGAACTATCTTGCCGTTTATTTTTGCCCCAATGCAATGATATCCGACTTTACTATGGATTTCAAATGCAAAATCAACGGGGGTAGAACCGACCGGCAACCGCCTTAAATCACCCTTAGGTGTAAACACGTAAATCTCGTCCTGATAAAGATTTAGCTTAAAACTCTCAAGCAAATCTTTCCTCGGTTCATCTTTAGAAGCGCTTTCAAAAATATCCCTTATCCAGTTTACCCAGTTTTCTATGTCATTTTCATTGGCAGTCTTATTTTCCTTATACCGCCAATGAGCTGCAACGCCTTTTTCGGCAACTTCATGCATCTTTTTAGTTCTTATCTGAACTTCTACAAGCCTTCCGTCAGGGCCAACTACAGTTGTATGTATAGACTGGTAATTATTAGTCTTAGGAATAGATACATAATCCTTAAACCGGTCGGATACAGGCGGATACATTTGATTTACTATGCCAAGCGTTGTATAACAGTCATTATTGTTTTCCGTATCCAATATAATTCTTATTGCAAACAGGTCGTATATTTCTTCAAAAGGCTTATTACGTGTAACCATTTTTCTATAAATACTGTACAGGTGTTTCGGCCTGCCGTTCATTTCAAATTTAAGGTTATATTCATTAAGCTTTTCAATAACAGGTTCGGTAAACTTCTTTATGTAAGCTTCCCTTTCCTTTCTTTTGCTCTTAATCTTATGCGCAATTTCTTCGTAAGCTTCTTTGTTAAGATATTTGAATGATAAATCCTCAAGTTCCCATTTTATACGGCCCAAGCCGAACCTGTTGGCAAACGGAGCATAAATTTCCAGAGTTTCCTGTGCAATTCTTCTTTGCTTATCGGGATTTACATATTGCAGTGTCCTCATATTATGAAGCCTGTCCGCAAATTTAACCAGGATAACCCGCACGTCCTTTACCATTGACAGCAGCAGTTTTCTGTAATTTTCTGCCTGGGTTATTTCCTGCCCTTTAAATATTCCGCTTATCTTTGTAACGCCGTCAACTATTTCAGCTACTTCGGTTCCAAATTCCTTAGAAAGTATATCCAGGTTAAACTCGGTATCTTCAACCACATCATGCAATAAAGTACATACTATAGTTATATCGTCAAGTGGTATTTCCTTAGCGACAATCATAGCAACTTCATAAGGGTGTGTAAAATAAGGTTCACCGGAGGCGCGAAGGTCATTTTTATGCGCTTCAAGGCAAAATTCATATGCTTTGGTAAGCAATTCTTCATTTACACTCGGAAGATGTTGCCGGCATGCTTCCAGCAGGTCATCAAGCATCTTTTTATTTTTGGGATTGGTAATAGTCATAAAAGCAAAACAACCATATATTCAATTATTGTAATTATAATTTAAAGTATTTTTATGAATAGTTAAAGCCCGGTTAAAATATACATCCCCTTTCCTCCAAAGGATCCTTCGGACTGACATGAGAGAAGTCGGGGCGAGAATGCTTTATGTAATTGCAAATGAATATATTGACCATCTACAAGGGTCTTTCAATTATCATTCCTAATATGTGGCTACAATTATCTTGCCTCTACGAGGCAAGCATTTAAAACATAAATGATTTTTCGGTACTACATCGTAGACGTTAAATAATTGTAGGAAATTGAAATACCCTCTAAATTATATCCTTGTAGAGGATAAATATTTTCTTACCGGACAGGACAGCTTATTAAGGAGAGGGGTTGAGGGTGAGGTCGGATTGCCGCAAATTGCTATAAGTCGTACAAAAAGATATTATTTGGTATGGAGTTGTAAATAAGTTATCTAAACATATTAGTACTAACGACCTCCCCTAACCCCTCCTTATTAAGGAGGGGAAAAAATCAAATCCAAGGGGAAAGGGAAATAAAAATATTTTCAAATCTTTTAATCCCCTCCTTGGCAAGGAGGGGTCGGCTTCAGCCGGGGGTGGTCGATAAATTGGCAGTAAACTAATAAATTATTATTCGCCGCACGTTTCGCTCCCCTCTCCTTGGTAAGTCCGAAGGACGCCTATGCAGGAGAGGGGCCGGAGGTGAGGTCGAGTTGGATACAAATTGCC
>JARLHB010000256.1 GCA_031292465.1 Ignavibacteriaceae bacterium | reverse complement strand
TTATTTACATCTCCTTCATCTACGATAAAGGTAGTATCAATATTACTGCTCAGACTTATATCCTTCTCAATAATTCGCTCATTTTGTAAGTTGTCTGTTTGAATTGCAGTAATCCTGATTGCAGGATAATTCCATTCATTAGAATAGTAAACATCATCATACATAGCGGAAGGAGCGGAATATTTTAAAGAATCTGAGCCCTGAATTACCTCTCTGTTGGATTCCACAGAATCATTCTTTGTAAAAATGTAAATTGAATTATTTTTCTGATAAACAATACCAACCGGCAAGTTACCATAATAATAATATATTTTATACTTTATAACAGAGAGAGAAATATCATTACCGGTTGGATCTGAAATAACTTTAGCATCACCCCATGTACCGTTCAAATACTCCCGGTATGCGATATTCCAATTACCGGAGGAATTTGTCTGGAAGAAAACTATTTTCTTATCTCCCACCCATATCCCTACAGGATTAATATTTTGATAATTATTGTTTGTTAACAATACCGGAGTTAAAAAAGAATCTATTCCGGTAGAGTAATCGCTCAAACAAATGTTTGATGAAGTGCTGTCATGCAGTTCGAACAGTAAGGAATTAGTATGGAAGTAATTTGTATTAATAAAAAAAGATGGGTCTTTTAAGTTACCGCTAATACTTTGGAATAATTGATTATTACTACTTTGCGCAATTAAGGATATATTAATTAATCCGCATAAAAGAAGTAGCTCTATTTTTTTCATAACTCCTCCCGCATAAAGTTATTTAGCATTATGGAAATATACCGCTGTAACAATAAGCCTAAATCATCAGCCGCTTTTAATAAATTATACTGGATATTCGTCTATAGGTGCTAATTCCCTGTTTATCTTATCAAAAGTCGATTAATATTACAAAATTATTACTATAAGTTCAACTATAGCTAAATACTTTTGCGCTGCCTTAAAACTTCAAAAAGCAATATCCCCGTAGCTACGGAAACATTCAAAGACTGGATTTTTCCCTTCATGGGAATGTTTATAAGAAAGTCGCAGTTGTCAGCCGTAAGTTTTCTGATACCCTTTTCTTCATTGCCTACAACAAGGGCTAACGGAATTTTAAAATCAACAGCCGAATAATCTTTGGAATTATCAAGTGAAGAGCCTGCAATCCAAAAGCCGCTGTCTCTTAATTCTTTCATCGCCTGGGCAAGATTATTAACAACACATATTTTAACATGCTCCGTAGCGCCTGCTGAAGTTTTTGCAACAGTGTCATTTACAGGAGCGCTGTTATGTTTTGTAATAATTATACCGTCAACGCCACTGCATTCTGCAGTACGCAGTATTGCGCCCAGATTGTGCGTATCCTGTATCGAATCAAGTATCAGTACTAACGGGTAAGACGATTGTTTTGAAGTTGAAATGATTTCGCTTAAAGAATAGTATTTTTGCTCTGTTTTTGAAGCTGCAACACCCTGCGCATTAGGATGGGTCGTAATTGTTCTTAATTTATCATTGGAAATTTCATTACACTTTATTCCCCTCTTTTTTGATGCAATTCTGATTGCATCAATAGCCGGGCCTTTCTGCCCGTGCAAAATATAAACCTGCTCAATTTGCTCCCCGGAATTTATCGCTTCAAGTACCGGTTTACGCCCGACTATAATATTCATTTATTACACTTAAATTAATGACTTCCTTAATAGCAAGTCAAAGGTTAATATTATTTTTTATTATGTTCAATTTTATACGGCGGCGGAATAAATTTAGGGTACTTAGCTTTATTCTTATCAAGAAACATAAATCCTGCTGCGCCGATAATAATAATTAAAATAGATATTAGCTGGGCTTCAGATAACCCGAAAAGGAGATGCGGATTCAGCCTTAAAAACTCTACGGATAATCTTTCAGCGCCTGTAAATATAAGGTACATCATAAAGAGCTTGCCGTCCGTCCAGTCTTTTTTCCTCAAGTACCAGAGCACAAAAAATAATGCTGCACAGATAAGAAACTCATAAAGCGGAGTTGGGTGAAGGCGTATAGTTTCATCAAACCTGGTAATCATGCCATACTGGTCTGAGCCGGTTATTTGGGAAGACAAATTATTAAAATTATCTCTTAATGCTAAAGCTGGATGATCGAAATAATACTGCCTTAGTGCATCGACAGGTTTTACGGTACCGTTCGCAAAATTCATTCCCCACGGCAGTGAAGTAGGTATACCATAGTCACCGTCTCCGGCAAGCTGACAGCCTATTCTTCCAATACCATAAGCTAAAATAAGAGAGGGGGATGTCGCATCACTGATAAATAAGAAAGGGATTTTCTTCCTTCTCAGATATATGCATATTACAATTGAGGCTAATATAAGTCCGCCGTAGAAAGTAAGTCCCCCCGGTGAAAAAGCTCTTGCAAGCGGATTCGCTATAAATGAATCCCAGTTTTCGATTAAGTCTAAAGCCTTACTTCCGATAATTCCGAAAATTATTGCAAGCAGGGTTATCTCTGTTGCAAGTGATGGATTTAGTTTCCTTCTTTCAAATTCTTTTGTAAGTATATAGCTTGCAATTATGAAGGCAATGCCTACCATTAATCCGAAGCTGTATACTGTAAATGGGCCTATCTTGAAAAGTTCCGGATACATTAAAGCATTCCTCGCTTACTTATGATTGATAATATTAATTGTGCAAAACAATTATTTTATTTCCGGACAAGATTAATAATTTCCGAATAATCGTCAAGCCCGATTAGTTTCTGCTCGCCGGTACCCATGTTTTTAATATTTAATTTCCCGGCCAGAAATTCACCGCCGCCTACAAATAATACAAAACGCGCATTATATTTATTAGCCTCACGCATTTGAGCTTTAACACTGCGGTCAAGATAATCATAATCCACAATAAGGCCGTTTTTTCTATAGTTCAAAGCAAGGTCAAAAACTTTTGAGGATAAATATTTATCAAGCCTGATTATATAAAGGTCAATATTTTCGTTCGGTAAATTAAGCGCCTGTTCATTTTCACAGGCAAGCAGTATTCTTTCTATTCCGGCGGCAAAGCCTACGCCCGGGGTTGGTTCTCCGCCAATCTGTTCAACAAGCAAATCATACCTTCCGCCGCCGCAAAGGGCGCTTTGGGAGCCTACTTTTCCGCTTACAATTTCAAATGTAGTTTTGGTGTAATAATCCAAACCCCTTACAAGTTTCGGGTCTATTTCGAATGGAACATGAAATTGATTTAGAAGGGTTTTTACCACATCAAAATGTTCCCTGCTTTCCTCATCAATATAATCAATTAAAACAGGGGCATCTTTAAGTAACTCCTGATCTGATTCCACTTTGCTGTCAAAAATTCTTAATATATTCTGGTCCAGCCGTTTTCTGCTGTCCTCTGAAAGCTTATTTTTTGAATCATTTAGAAATTCGCGCAAAAGCTTTTTATAATTTTCTCTTGAAGAAGGAACGCCGAGGGAATTTATTTTTACCGCCAGATCTTTAAGTCCAAGTTTAGATAAAATACTGTACGCTATAATAATTAATTCAGCGTCAAGCATAGGCGAAGTACTGCCCAGAGCTTCGCCTCCGAATTGATGGAACTGGCGCTGCCTGCCTGCCTGAGGCCTTTCCTGCCTGAACATAGCGGAAATATAAAACAGCTTATTCAATGATTGCTGCTTGCCAAGCGAATGCTCAACAAATGCCCTTACAACAGAGGCAGTCATCTCAGGTTTCAGAGTAAGGCTTGTATCTCCTTTATCCCTAAAAGTGTACATCTCTTTGCCTACAATATCGGTTTCTTCGCCGATGCTGCGGGCAAATAAATTTGTCTCTTCAAAGATTGGAGTTCTTATTTCCTTGTAGTTATAACTTGTAAAAACATCTGCAACAAGTGTTTCAAGATACTTCCATTTAGTTATTTCGGAAGGAAGTATGTCTTTTGTTCCTGTAATCGCTTTAAGCATATTAGTTATATTTTCTTTTTTGAGGTGGTCCCGGATAAGTAAAATAGTTATTTTCAAACAAGTATATTTCAAAACTCTCATTCAAATATAAATGAGAGTTTATTATAACATTTGTTTTTAGAAATTCCGGCAGGTAAATATTAATAATTCTTTCCCAATTGCAGAAGCCCTTAAACTTCAAAATAATTTTCTTCTTCTTTGCGGAATATTTCCAAAATTTCATCTGAAGTATTTGCCTGAATTAATTTTTCCCTGAACTCATCTTTATTCATCATACGGGAAATACGGCTTAGCAATTTTATATGTTTACTTACCAAATTATCTTTACCGACAAGAAGAAAAACGAGATTCACAGGATGTCCGTCTAATGAATCATATTCGATGGGCCGGTTTGATTTACCGAATGCAGCTAAAATATCATTTACTGCGTTTGTCTTACCATGCGGGATTGCAAATCCTTTGCCCACTCCCGTAGACATAATTTTTTCTCTTTCAAGAACCGCATCCCTTACTTTTTCTAAATCAATAACTCTCTTATCATCTTTAAATAAATCTATCAATTCGTTAATAACATCTTCTTTTGATTCGCCCTTTAAATCGGGAATGATATAGTTATTATTTAACAAATCCAATATTTTCATTGACTCCACCGGCTTTCATCTTATTTAAATAAAATTACCAAAATCAACATCTAATTTAATATTCTATACTAAGTTTAGCAATTGTGGGCATTCTTAAAAGGGAATATTTTGTACTTTACTCACAAAGCCTCCCTCAGCGTTTTGATATAAAAAGCTCGAATTTTGGTTAAAATTGGTCTTTAACTTAGCTTTAGTTTAGCAGGGTTGAAAGTTTTATTAATGCGTTTTGCGCAGGCTCATAATTGGTATCTATTGAAATGGCCCTGTTAAAGTTGCGCAATGCTTTCATCCAGTCGCCTTTTTTTTCATATATCCTGCCGAGATGATAAAAAGAAATGCAATTTGAATTATCGTTATCTACTTCAATGGCTTTTTCAAACCATACAATGGCTTCATCTTCTTTCCCGAGGCTGATAAGATATAAACCTATATTGTTATAGGAATCTTCATACTCCGGTTCAAGTTCAATAGCCTTTTTGCATTCTTCTATTGCCATGTCAAGTTTACCCTGAAGGCTGTACACAATACCGAGGTTTGTATAAGCTTTGGCTGTGGGGTGTATGCTTATAGAAGCACGGTAAGCTATAACGGCATTTTCCAGTTTACCGTCATCATGAAACCTGGCTGCTTTATTAAGATATTCTGTGGCTAATGAAATGCTCTCTTTTTCTATCATAATAAAAATCTTAATCCCATATTTTTTGAAGATGTAAAACTATAACGATTTTTATAGGTGCTAAATTATACATATTTATAAAACGATCAATTCAGGTTCGATAAAAGGTTCATATTTACCGTAAGGTGTATTTTAATATCGATGAAAAACTTTTTGCAGGTGTAAAAATATACATCACTCCTTAATATTTACGTTAAAGCCTTTCCAAACAGAATAAAAACCGTTTAAGTTTAGAAAGGCTTTGCGTAATATTAATTACCTCAAAAGTTCAATGTATACATGTAATTATTTTATCAGGCAAATAATTTGTTTTCCAATTCAATGGCTTTGGGAAAAAGGGTATTGTTTTCCAGATGGACATGTTTATGCAGGTCTTCTTCAAATTCTTTTAGCTCGTTATAATATGTTTTAAAAGTTGTACAAGCGCCTTCAGGCGGAGTAAAGTTGTTTGTTAATTTTCTTATCCGGTACATGCTGTCGCCGGCATTAACATGTTCGGCATCCATCATGTTTATTGGATTAACAATCGTGCCAAAATACGGGTGCTCAGCTTTTACTTTCTGCCTTTCTGTTTTAACCATATATTTAATATATGGGAATAATATTTCTTCCTCTTTCATTAAATGTTGTTTTAAATCTTTAGAGACAATTGAAAATATCCTGTTAACTTCAATGGTTTCAGGATTTTTATCGCCATGCTTTGAAGCCACTTTCTCCGCATGTCCGGTAATTACCGGTATAATATTACGTATGTATTTATGATGATTATTAAAGATATAGTCAACTAAAAAATCAAGTTCCCAATCTGCAAACCTGAAAGAGCTGTAATCAGCAGTTACCGCAGTATTCTGCAGCTCTGAAAGTATTTCATATGCATTAAGTTTTTTTTCAACACATGCTTCGTTAAACGATTTGTTGCCTTTACAGCAGAAGTCCAGGCTGTATTTTTCAAATACTGCGGCTGCACGATAATTTTTTGTAACTATCTGCGACAATGTTAACTGCTGATACGTGTCCTGTTCCGTTAAAAAATTACTATCCGTTTCCATGTATGCTCCTTATATTTTTTATTCTTATTTGTTAAAAATCGTATTCAAACCTTTTTGTCCAATATTCAGCCCTTCACTTTGACTTATTATCTCTCCTTTGGAATTTATAAACGTTATGAGGTTAGTATGTGTAAATGTGCCTGAACTATTTTGCCTGTATTTGAACCCTATAGCCTGGGCAAGTTCAGCTATATCTTCTGCCGGCCCTGTAAGCAACGACCATCTTGATGAGTTAAGATTTTTCTCTTCAGCAAACTCCTTCAATTGTGCAGGCGTATCTCTTTTAGGGTCAATAGAAACAAGAATAAAGCGGTAATCAGGCAAGTCTTCCTTAGGAACCGCAGCTTCAAGCTTTTGCATATTATTTACTATAACCGGACATGCAGTTGTACAGCTTGTGTAAATCATTGCCAATATAATCCGTTTGCCTGAAAATTTATCTAATTTAACCTGAACGTTGTTCTGGTCCTTCCATATACTTTTTAGTTGGTAGATGGAATTCTCAGAGTAACCTGTAGAATGACTGTTATTATTAATACAGCAGAGATCATTCGTTTCACCCATTCCTGCTGAATTACCGGTTTCTGTATCCTGCCTGCCTTTATTTTTAGAATAGCTTTCTTTGGTAAAGTTTACATAAAATATAGCAGCAAGAATAAATATTACAACAGGTATAAGAATTATCATTTTATTTTTCATAACCACCTCATGCTTACGTTTTGTTTTTTAACAGTAGAGTTCCGCGTAAACTTTTTATTATTACTTACGGCTACGCACCTGAAGCCCAAATTATCAAGGTCGTAATTTGCTTTAAGATTACTGCGAAAGCTGAATCTTAAAAAGGCATTATAATTTTTAGGATCATTAGCGCTGGATCCGGCACCGCCGCAAACGCTGCCGGCTAAAAAATCCGACTCATTAAAGTCAGATGTCCATTCATAAAAGGAACTAAGGCTACGTACTTTAAAATTCTTCCCGTCTTTGGCATAGGCATATTCCCATTCAGCAACAGTCGGCAGACGTTTGCCTGCCCATTTACAATAAGCATTTGCTGCAAACCAGGAAATATTTGTTACGGGGCCATCTGCAAAAATTTTGCTTCCTAATTCAAAATCACTTTTCCACTTTCTTAAATAATTTCTGTCGGCAAAAAGATCTTTTATATTGGATCTTTTCCATTCCGGATTTGCATTAACAAATGCAAGGTATTCATGGTTTGTAACCGGCTTAGCATCCATATAAAAAGGATTAACAAATTCCATCTTCGGTGTATTATCATCTTTAAATAAAGGTTTGTAATACCCGCCGGATATAAATATTGCTCCGGCTGGATATATCTTAACATGCGCTTCAACCTGTATAACTTCCGCCATAAGCAGAACAAGTGCGGTTAACCCAAGCTTAAATATTTTTAAATTGATAATCATTTTAGTGTAACTTGTTTTCCATTGCGTATTTTAGATACTTCGCTTTTAGTAACTGTCTTTCCGGAATTCCCGAATGAGTGGTAAACATATGTTAGCACGGCCGCAATTTGATCATCGGTAAGATTTTGAGCCGGCATAATATTGTTAAACTGTTTTCCGTTTACAGTTACCTGTCCTGTTTTACCATGCAGTACAATGCCGACAGCCCTATCCTTATCTGCGTTTAAGAAATCGGAACCGGCAAGCGGAGGGAATACATTAGGAATTCCTTTGGCATCGGGCTGGTGGCATGCAAAGCACGTTGTAGAAAAAACTTTTTTACCCGCAGCAACTATATCCTCAATGCTATTTCCCGAAGGTGGATTTTCTGCTGCCGACTGCGAACTGCTGCTGTTAACTCCCTGCTCTTTATCCAGATTAGAGCCGTAAAACAACTCGTCCGCCTGCCTGCCGGAAAATAATTCCTTGTTATCTTCTCCGGTTACAACTAATGAACCTACTGCACCTTTATTGAAAGCCCTGAAAATTGAATGGTCAACAATTGCATAAGTACCGGGAACCTTAACCTTAAATTCAACAACTGCTGAACCACCGGCGGGAATGTTAACTGTCTGTACGTTTTGCTGGGTTACGTTAGTGCCGCCGAATAAATAAACCTTATCAAAAACAACCCCGATGATGTGAAATGATGAAGTTAAGTTGGGGCCGATGTTGCCGACAAAGAGCCTAACGGTTTCCCCAACTTTTGCCTTTAATGCATTTTCATTTGTTAACGCACCAACAGCGCCGTTGAATACTACATAAGCCGGGTTCTCCTGAAGTGCTTTATCAAGAGAAAAATCCTGCAGCCCCTGGTCTCCATAATTACCGGCAGTATAAAATTCGCTCTGCATAATATAATATTCATGATCTACAGGGGCCAAACCATCTTTTGGCTCGACGTAAATTAAGCCATACATACCGTTTGCAATATGCATTGGAACCGGCTGGGTTGCACAATGATAAATATATAATCCGGGGTTTTCAGCTT
>JARLHB010000255.1 GCA_031292465.1 Ignavibacteriaceae bacterium | reverse complement strand
ATTGTATTTTTTAATTCATCGCCAATCTGTTCCCTGCATGAAGTTCCGCTTGCTAAAATAATTGTATTATTATCAAAAGGATCGGAATTGACAATTTGCTTTATTAAATCACGTCCGACATTTTTGCTTAAATCATAGTAATCTTTTTTATAGCCAAAACTGCCTGCCATTCCGCAGCATTCAACGGTTGAAACATTTACGCTAAAACCTAATTGGCGGAAGAATTCCGGGGCAGCATTGCCTGCGCCTATGGTTTTCATCTGGCAATGCCCGTGATAAAATATTTTTTTACCGGACGCAGATAAGTCAACACTGCCGGATATATTTTTCAATCTCCCGTTTTGCATCAGTATATTTAAATATTCAATAGGGTCAAAAGTATGTTTGGCTAATTTATTGTATAGTTCTTCATTATTAATGAGTTTTTTATAGTCCATTCTAAATGAAGCCAGCACACTTGGCTCGGCTACAATTATGTCTTTGCCTTCGTCAATAAATTTTTCCAGATAGGAAGCAAGCTTAACAGCCCGCTTAATAGTAATGTCGATTAATCCCTGCGATTGCGAAGCCCTGCCATCATCAAGCGATTTGCTTAGCTCAATCGGTATACCAAGCTTTTCAAAAACGCGTATAACAGACATTCCAATTTGCGGATTATTATAGTTTGTAAAAACATCTGCGAACAAAATTGTACCGGTTGTAATTCCATCAGCCTTAGTATTTAGAATGCTGTCTTTCCTGTACTCACTATACTGCTTAACTAAAGTTTTTTTAGCAAATTCCGGCATGGGGCGGCGCTTATCAAACCCGACTATATTTTCCATTAATGCCCTGCTGACGGAAAGATTGCCAATCGTATTTGAAATACCCGGAGCGAAAGATGTAAGCCTGCCAAGCAATGAAAAATTACCAAAGAATTGTTTAGGTAAAGATGATGTTTTCCCTTCTTTAATCAGGCGGTTTTTTATAACCATATTAAGCCTTGGAATATCAATGCGTACGGGACAATTCGGGATGCACCTTGTACAGCCGGAACATAGTTCGGCAAACCTGCCTTTTTCAAGGCTGCCGCTTGTAGCAATTGTCCACGCTCCACCTATACCGCCGGTATAGCATTCGCCTCCGAAAGCATGTCCGCCCACAGCCTGGAAATTAGCACATGAGTTCATACAGGCGCTGCATCTTATACAATACAAAGCTTCTTTAAGGCCTTTATCTTCACGCAATTTCATGCGGCCGTTATCTATCAGGACAAGATGAAATTCCCGTTGTGTATCTTCACGCCCGTTCAGGTTAAGTATAGGCAAATCAAGCGGCGGCTCTAAAATATTTGTATATGATGTCAGCGGTTGTCCCGTGCCGCTTGCGGCCAGAAGTTCTATAAATGTACCGAAATCCTTTTTAGAAGGAATGATCTTTTCCATCCCTGCAATTGCAATATGCACGGCAGGCAGTTGGGTCGTAAGGCGTATATTCCCTTCGCTTTCCACAAGTAAAATACTTCCGCTGTCGGCGGCAATTAAGTTTGCACCGCTTATTCCAATATCTGCCGAAAGAAATTTTTGGCGCAGAATATCTCTTGCAAATTCTGTTAATTCTTCGCCGGTTTCCAGCAGCCTGTCTGTTTTAAAATGCCTTTTAAATAATTCCGATATCATTTCACGGCTTCTATGAATTGCCGGGGCTACAATATGAGACGGCTGTTCCTTAGAAACCTGTAAAATAAATTCTGCCAGGTCAGTTTCAGCTACTTCTATTCCTGCACTTTCAAGGGCAGGATTTAACTCAATTTCTTCAGATGTTATAGATTTTGATTTTACAATAAGCTTTGTATTATGAGATAAACATATATTCTTAACATACTCAACAGCTTCTTTTTTAGTTTTAGCACAGAAAACTTTACCGCCGCGTGCTTCAACAGCTTTAATTACTTTATTAATTAATTCAGGTAAGTTTTCTATTGCCTCTTCTTTTATTTTGCGTGCATTATCCTTTAATTGTTCGTAATCAATTAATTTATTAATGCTTTTATACTTGTTGTTATTAAACGTCTGCGTGTTAAGCCGGATAGCGTCGCTCTCGGCATCAAGCGCTAACTTAATTGCCTTTTTAAGCGACTCTTTGGAAGATTTATTTGCCACTTCCCGCGGATGGATTTTATAATCATTAATGTTTTCCATCTTCTTATTCCAGTATTATTATATGTAATTTACCCGGGCCGTGAACACCGCGTACCAATGGGCCCATATCTGCTGTAGCGCTGGGGCCGGTAATAAATGAGAAACTGCGCTTCAGTCCTTTGCCGCCTAAATATTCTTCCGAAAAAACATTGCGCGGTATAGGCACTATTGTGTTAACATCAACAACAACTATATGACTGCGTGTAAGCATACTGGCAGGGCTTGTTAAATTTTGTGAAATTGTTACGCATACAGACCCGGTGCTGGCAACTGCACAAAATGCGTCTGTTATACCCGTGCGTATAGTTTTTAACTGCTCTTTAGTCGGATTAGTTACTGCCCTGCTGCAGGATCTGAATTTGGAAAATAATTCAGGGTCCAAATCATCCGGTTGGGAAAGCAGCACTAATTCATCTTTTATGGTAGCAGCCAGAAGAGCTTCATTTAGTGAATCAGCATTCCGGCTAACTTTTTCCACGGTTGCAGCAGCTTCTTCTGCCGACCGGACAAATCTTTCTAACAGGAGT
>JARLHB010000254.1 GCA_031292465.1 Ignavibacteriaceae bacterium | reverse complement strand
CTGAAAATATGCTGCCCGAAGGCAGTACCTGGCTTAATGATAATATCGCTTCATGGAAAAAATTTCTCAGCAATTCCGGTTACAGATATGATATAATTGCCGATTCCACAATTGAATTAGGGCAGGGCAAGAATTATAAAATGATAATCTTACCGGGCTCTAAGGCTTTAAGCGATAAAGAAATAATTGAATTAAAGAAATATGTCAGCACCGGAGGCAGTTTATTTGCCACCAGCGGCACTGCATCATATTCTGATGACGGTAAATGGAGAGGCTGGGATTTTTTCTCTGAAGTTTTCGGGCTTAAATTCTCAAAGGGAATTACAAAGGACGATTTTACTAAAGTACATACTTTGCGCGGAGGCCTGCCGATCACTGCAAACATTCCTGCCGGCTATCCCTTAAAAGTTGCAACATGGGACCAGCCTATTTCCGTTGAGGTACTTGATCCACGAACAACACAGGCAAGCTTTTGGTTTAATTACAAAATGCAGGAAGGCCTTACAAGAGATGAAATCAAAAAAAATGCCGGTATTGTATATGGTACTTACGGTTCCGGAAGATTTGTATGGATGGGATTCGAGATAAATTCGGTTATCGGCGTTCAGGAAGATTATATATTCTTTGACCGGTTATTTAATAACTGCGCAGACTGGCTTACCTATAAACCGGTTATATACGTCAGGGACTGGCCATCAAATTACAGCGCTGCGGCTGTTATTATGCCTAATGTTTCAAAAGACGCTCAAAATGTGAATAATCTTCTTCCTATTCTGAGAGGAGAAAAAGTTCCCGCTACATTTTTTATTGATCCATCAATTGTGAAAACAAATCCCGGGCTAATCAGGACTGTTTCCAATTATGGCGAAGTTGCATCATTAACCGACGTGGGATATGTTTCTTCGGTAACCGATACAATGAACAAACTGAATGATTTTTATACTCAGTACAATACATATGCAGGTTCAAAAAACACGCTTGAAGCCCTTACCGGTTCAAAGATTGTAGGAAATGCGCCGTATTTTGGCATATATGATCAAAACTCAGTTAAAGCCTTAATAAGTGCAAAATATAAATATGTATTTACTGATTCACTTATTGAAAGATCTGTGCCGAAAACATTAATCAGGGGCGACAGCCTACTTGTTTCAATGACTAAAACCGGCAGGGATGATTATGAAGTAATAAGAGATTTCGGCCTTACTGATCCTGACTTCCAGTTCTATACTTACCAGGAAGACCTGGACCGTATCCTTTTTGAGGGCGGCTTATATACGATGAAGATGCATACTGAATTTCAATGCAAGCCTGAAAATGTCGATGTAGTAAGGAAAGTTATTGACGACCTGAAGAGAAAAGGATTTTGGATAACTACTGCAAAAGAGATTGAAAACTGGTGGGCACGCCGGAATTATGTGGAAGTTAAGGTTAATAAAAGAGGCGATACAAGAATTGCTTTGACAATATCAAACCCGGGCAAGCTGCCAATCAGCAGTCTTGTTTTGCAGCTTGACGTTAGTGAACCGGCAAGCAATATAACTATGAGTTCGGAAATTATCGGTACAAAGCTAGCCAGGTATGAGTATGATAAAACAAACAGGGTTATATATATTTATATAAACGATCTTAATTCCGGCGAATCACGCACGTATTATTTTGATTATTATAAACCAAACACATAATTGTAACCTGATGCTAATAATTATGACACTCTGAGAATAAGGTAATAGGCTAAGTAAAAATAGAATCAATCATTTTAGAATAAAAATCAGTTAATTAGCTCTCTATAGAAAAAATAATTAAGGAATATTTAACCGGGTTCAGGTTCTGTATTAAAATTGTCCGGATAAATTATTAAGATGTGAAAGCGGGAACAAAATTATGATTGACGGTTTTTATTTTTTTTATTTTAAACAGAAGAAACATAACTCAATTTGTAGAAGTTTTTAAATTATAATGAATAATAAAACAATATATAAATTTATAATTGCATCTGTAGTAATTCTTTTTGCAGGATGCTCTGATTTATTTACAAATCCCGGCAGTGCATCATCATCTTCCGGTAAGATAAGTATTGCAATTGCAAATCCGGTAACTAATGATACAATCGTCTATAAAAGCTCTACTATTACATACTCATTAACAAAGGATTCCGGTATTTATGCTGTAGAGTTATATGTTAACGGAGCCTTTTCTTCCTGGAATGTAGCAAATTCCGATGGCTCACAGCCTACAGTAACATTAGCATTTGATTCAACTTATATAGGCAAAAGGATAAGCTATTGCCTAAAATATTACGATAAGGATAATAATTCAGTATATAGCGATACGATGAGTAATATTCTTGTAGCGGATGTAAGCAAGATACCTTATACACCTTATAATTTTGCTATTACTATGGTTTCAAGCACTGTTCTTAATTTATCATGGTCAGATTCAACAAGTCTTACTGCACCAGGATATGAAATATACAGGAAACGTGGATTTCACGGCACCTTTTCTTTGTATTTAGCAGCAAGCCCTGGAGTTTATAATATTAATGATGCCGATGCATCTGATACAACAGTGTATTACTATAAAATACGCAGTTCAAACACTTCTGGTGCATCAGCGTTCAGTTCAATAGTAAATACATATGGAACCGGAGCCACACATTCAATTGCACCGCCTACGGGCCTTACAGCAACTGCTAAAGCTACTAATGTAGTTTCGTTAAAATGGACGGATGATATTGGCAGTGAAAATTATTTTAAAATTGAGAGAAGGTATTCCTGGGGATCCTATTCAACTGTTGGTACGGCGGTGAAAGGTGCAACGCAATATGTTGATAGTGCTAACGGGTTGTTAACTTCTACCAGTTATTATTACAGGATTAAAGCTATAGCAGGAAGTGACTCTTCCTGGTCGAATGAGGTTTCTGTTACAACGCAATGACAACGGTTTTTGCAGACTTTTAAATATCAATGTCTATATTATTTGTTTTTGAAGGATAATATTTTAAGATTAAAAGTCTCATTGTCTTAATCTTATTGAATAAGTAGTATGAAATAAGTAAGGTTCAAATTGAAGCAGGCTCATAAAATAAGCAGCGCATTTTTTGATTCTTTGGGTATTAATATTAGTGATCCGTTCATTGTAATTGATCATGAGGGGATGGTTATTTCCTTTAATAAAAGTGCAAATAATTTATTATCTATAGCGGGAAATAAAAATATCTGCGATTTATTTGCCGATCAAACCATTACAAAACTGAATGATTTAATTGAGGAAGTGTTTACCGGCGGCCAACCTTCTACTGAAAACCTGCATTTGCTTTTAAAAACCGGCGTTGAATTAAACGTGCGGGCAATTATTAATTCATTTAAAGAAGAAAACGAACTTTTTATATTCCTTACTTTTATTCCCCAGGTATCAAAGCTGGAAGTTGGCGACGTTACAAAGTTTAAAATTCAAACGGATGAATTAAAAAAAATCATTACTAACGAGACTATTCTGGATATAATAGATGAAATAAAATCTTTGTATCCTTTTACTTTTATAGGTAAAGAAAAATTATCAAAAAAAGTAAATGAACTTGAAGAATTATTCTGGATTAAAGATATAAACGGCGCTTTTGCTCTTGTTAATAGTAAGCTTGCCTCTAACCTCGGCCTTAAACCATTCCAGATTGAAGGAAAACCCGTTCAATCTTTTCTGCCTGCATATATAGTAGAATTTTATAATACTATTGAAAATTATATAAAAGAGACGTTAAACAGCACCGTAATGCAGGGCATACCGATAGCAGGTGTAAGTGATCCGAATAACTATAAGGTTATAGAAATTCCATTAAGCGATTCTGAAAACAATGTTATCGCAGTAATTGGTATAGCGCAAAAAATTGAGACTGAACTAATCGAACAGGCGCAGGATATTCATCTTTTTGATTCGTCTAACAATTTGCTTAAAAATCTTCCTAAAGCGTTAGCTTTTATAGACAAAAGCGGATTAATTAAGCATGGAAGTGAAGAATTTTGTAAATTATTCTCCGATGAATTTTCCGATTTAAGGGATTTTCCCTTTACAAAAGTTTTTCCGATCAGGCTTACAGAGCAGGCAGAGCAATTCCTTAGTTCTGTAACTGATTTTGAGAAATTTGAACTATCTTTGCAAAACGGGTTAAATAAAGATTTATCGAGAAATTTAATTGTTTCATTAAACAAAATCTTCGGAAAAGAAAATGAGTTGGAAGGATTTTCAATATTACTTGAAGAAGCGGTTGTTGAGGATAATTTAGAAAGAATAATTAACAAAAGAGGAAGAATGTTCGAAATTTTAATCCAAAATAATCCTGAACCTATATTTATTTACGATACAGAAAATCTTAGGTTCATCGAAGCAAATGAAGCTGCGTTATCTCTTTACGGATACAGGAAAGATGAATTTCTACAGATGGATCTTACCGACCTGTATACGCCAGAAGATATTCAAACATTGCTTGATTCTTCCAATATGGCAGCAAAAGGCGGTAAATTTTCCGGTCCATATAAACATAAGAAAAAAGATGGCTCCTATATCTTTGTGGAGATTTGTAAAATTGCTTTTAAGTATAATGAAAAGGATGCTCATTTTAATATTATAAGGGATGTTACTTCCAGGCTTGAACTTGAAATGAAGAGCCAATTATACAGAACCGCATTTGATAATACCGACGATCTCTTATTGATAACAGATAATGTAGGCATAATAACCTTTGCCAATCCTGCCGTAAAAAAATATTTGGGTTATTCTAAAAGTGAAATTGAAAATACATCTATTACTGCTCTTGTTAAAAATGACGACAGGGGAACAATTAATACTTCGATTTTCCATTCGCATATTGTAGAGACTATTACAATCAATACCGAATTAAAAAATTCCGAAGACCAATTTATAGAAGTAGAATTAACTGCCATACCGGTTCTGAATTATAAAAATGAAGTTGATACATTTAGTATAATAGGTAAAATAATAAAAAGCGTCCCTGAACAATCAGGAATTAAAGAAATAATAAAAGAAGTTATTGTAGAAAAACCGGCTGCTTCCGGCAGCAAAGAAGCAGAACAGGCAGATCGTGATTTTCTTCCGGGTTTATTCCATGAACTGTTGACGCCGATAAATGTTATTTTAGGCTTTGTACAGGAATTTACAAGCGATATGAAAACCTTAACTCCTGAACAAACCGAAGCTGTGGAAATAATAAATCAGAACAGGAATATGCTTCTTAATATTATGAATTCGGTTATTGAATATTCAAGCTCCAGTAATGAAAGTGCAGAACTGGTTACTGAAGAAATAGCAATTACCGAAGTTATAGACAAATTACAAAATGATTTTAATAATATTACCGGCGGCCGGAGTATTGAATTTGCCTATGGTAAAATATCTTCATCGCTTAAATTTATTTCTGATAAAGAAAAATTTCAAAGCCTGCTTTCGACCCTGCTGAAGATTTCAGTCATAATAAATAAAGAAAGCAAAATTTATTTTTCTGCTTACCAGTTAAATGATAATTCTTTTGCAATTTCTTTGAAAGATAATTATTCCTTTGTTTCAGATTATATGCTTGGCAATTACAAAATCTTATTTGAGAATCAGAAAAAAGGCTCAATGAGAGACCTGGGCATCTCAAGAATTACAATACATCTTGCAATGTCTTTGCTCAGATTATTAAATGGCAAGTTTGAGATAATAGAACAGGAGAAAGATAAATCAGATTGCAGATTCGTCTTCCCGCTGGCGATTCAAAACGCTGCACCTGTGGAAGCAGTGAAAATACCGGTACCTGAGTTTAAACAAACTGAAATAGCCGATGTTGTAGTTGAACCAAAGGTAGAGGTACAGCCCGAAGAGCCTGTTCCCGCCGAACCGTTCCATGAAGAAGAACAGGTTGAGGAAGAGATTCAGGTTGAAAAACATTTTGTAGAACCCGCAAAGAAGCCAGAACTGCCATCAACTGAGAAAAAACCTGCTGTTAAAGTTCCATCAGGATTTTCTATTTCTTCTCTTTCATGCCTGTATATTGAAGATCAGGTGGATTCGCAAATACTTTTCAAAGTTCAGATGAAGGAACTAAAGGAAATTAAATTTGCAGTCAGCTTTGAAGAAGCACTTCCGCTCTTAAATAACTTCCATTTTGATTTCCTTGTGATAGATATTAACCTTCAGGGTGAGTATAACGGGCTGGATGCTTTACGTATCATTCATAAAATGCCCGGACTTGAGGAAATCCCCATTATTGCTGTAACCGCTTACGTACTGCCGGGCGACAGGGAAAAATTTATTGCTTCAGGATTTAACGATTTTATTTCCAAACCTATCTTCCACGAAAAGATGGTTGATGTACTTGGGAAAATCTTTATTCCTGCTGCCTGAGGTAAGAACTTTAATAATATATACTTAACTTAAATGGGTATAATACACCCATCTTGACATGCGTAATTATTATACGTATTATTGTACGTATAATAATAACAGGATAAAAAAATGACCATGTTGAAACAAAATGATTCGATAAGAAAGGAATTATGGATTCCTGTGCAGCTTTCTCAGAAAATTGATGAAATAAAGGAAAGACTTGGGCTTAATTTTACAGAAGTAACGAAAATAGCCCTTACCGAATTTATCAATATGACTGAAAAAGAACGTTTGGAAGAAGAGATGATTGAAGCATGTAAGTTCTATTTTGCGATGGATAAAGAGATGGCTTCCGATTGGAAAGAAGCTGAAACAGAGGTCGAATAATGCCGGATATTTTAAGAGGAGATGTTTATTTTGTAGATCTAAACCCTCCAAAGGGAAGTGAAATGGCAAAAGAAAGAAGATGCGTTATTGTTTCAAACAACATTATTAATAAATTTGCATCAACTGTTATTGTCTGTCCTATAACTGATTCACACGGCAAGACAAGCCCATTTCATATTCCTGTTTCTCCACCGAATGGAGGCCTTACAAAAGAAAGCATCATACATTGCGGTCAAATAAGAACAATAGATAAAAGCAGAATTAAGAATAAGACCGGGGAATTGACAGAAGATAAAATGAAAGAAGTTTCCAGAGGGATAAGCATTGCTACTGAATTACCTTATAATTAGTCTTTTCCCATCCGCTAAAATTAATAAACCTATACACTTTTGAATCATCATAATCCTTATATAATTTTCAAGTAAGAAATTAATATGGGAAATAAGGTTTATGAAGAAACTGTTTGCTTCCTTTTTAGGTTTAGTTGTTTTTATAGTCTTAACAATCACTATGTACGCGCAAAATAATGACTGGCAAAACCCATCATACCGGGACTCGGTTTGGAATGCGCGCGGATGTTTTAACGATGCAAAAGGGCAGTGGTTCCGTGATGCAAAATTCGGGACAATAATACACTTCGGGCTTTACTCTCAGCTTGGCGGTTACTGGGAGGGCAAGGGCCCTTACGATCCTGCCGAACAGATTATCGGCCTGGGAGACAAACATGATG
>JARLHB010000253.1 GCA_031292465.1 Ignavibacteriaceae bacterium | reverse complement strand
GTTGTTGCCGCTTTGTTGATGGTATTGTTGGGTATGTCAGGTATGCAGGGTGTGGCAGCAGTTTTAGGCGTTGCCGCGGTTGTATGCGTTGCGGCTGCTGTTGCGGGTGAAATGCTTCAGGATTTGAAAGCAGGGCATATACTTGGCGGTACTCCCTGGAAAATGCAGATAGGAGATATCATCGGAGTTATTGTAGCTTCCGCAGTAATGTTTATACCATTGTTTATTTTGCATGAGGGCGATATAAGAAGCGGCGGAACAGGATTCGGCGGCAATGCACTACCGGCTCCGCAGGCAAGTTTAATGGCAATCCTTTCAAAAGGAATTGTATCCGGCCAGATGGAATGGATTTTAATATTTACCGGTATGCTTATGGGAGTTGCATTCATAATGATGAATGTAAAGAGCCCTATGCTTGTAAGCGTGGGTATGTATTTGCCTCTTGGAACAACCTTTGCAATTTTTATTGGCGGGTTGATAAAAGGTATTGTGGAGTATATGGATGAGAAAAAGAAATTTAATCCTGCCCAAAAAACAAGGGTTGAAAATACGGGAATATTGCTGGCAGCAGGGCTCATTGCCGGGGAGGCCCTTATAGGGCTTCTGTTTGCGGGCTTAAAGTTTGGCGAGATAAAACTTTTTGAATTCTTTGCCGAACCTACATTTTTAGTAAGCCTTGTTGTCTTCATATTAATAGGGTGGTTATTGGTAAGAATTCCTATAAAGAATGCGGGAAGCCCGGATGAACCGGCTCCTCCTTCAGTTTCTATGTAAGTTTTTGTAATTTATTGTCCCGGCTTTAAAACCGGGACAAATTATTTTATGCGGATATAATTATGCCTCTAAGTTTTCGTGAGCGCCGTAAAATATTAAAGAATGTAAATTATCTTGAAATAACCCCTTTCCGTATTCACAGCGAAGAGGTTGATGAAAACGGACTTGTTACGGTTCTGATTCCAAAGTTTAAAAGAAAATTTGCTATTGATGCTTTAACCAGGCTTGGTAAACCGCTTGTAATACGAATTAAGCTTGATGAGTTTGGTTCCGAAACATGGCTGCAACTGAACGGAAAGCAAAATGTATCTGCAATTTCAAAAAATTTGATTCAAAAATTTGGAGAAAAAATTCAACCTGTTGAAGAAAGGTTAACAAGATTTCTGACAAACCTTTATCTTCAAGGCTTTATATCATTTAACGAAATAAAAGCGAAAGGAAATTAACATGGGTACTGTTTTAGGGAACTTAAAACCGGAAGCAATCTGGAATCATTTTGAAGAGATCTGCAAATATGCACGCCCTTCAGGCCTGGAAGACAAAGTTGCCGGATATATTGTATCTGTCGGCAAACGGAATAACCTTGAGACATTCCGGGATGAATTCGGAAATGTTATAATTAGAAAACCTGCAACACCGGGAAAAGAAAATTTGACTCCCGTGGTGCTACAGGGGCATCTTGATATGGTAGCCGAAAAGAATAATGACGTTCAGCATAACTTTGATAAAGACCCCATTCAACCTGTTGTTGACGGCGACTGGGTAAAAGCTAAAGGGACTACTCTTGGTTCCGATAACGGAATAGGTGTAGCTGCAGCTCTTGCTGTAATCGAATCTAAAGATGTTGAGCACGGCCCTCTTGAAGCGCTTTTTACTCTTGAAGAAGAAACCGGCATGTTCGGCGCAAAGGCGTTAAAAGCAGGTGTTTTAAAATCATCAATTCTTATTAATCTGGATTCTGAAGAAGACGGCACTCTTTATATCGGCTGTGCAGGCGGCCAGAATACGGTAGTAAAAATAAAGTATGATCAGAAGTATATTCCGGATAATACATTTGCTCTTGAATTAAAAGTAACCGGGCTAAAAGGCGGACACTCCGGCCTTGACATTCATACAGGAAGAGGCAATGCGATTAAGTTAATGGTACGCCTGCTGCATGAACTAAATTATAAATTCGGAATAAGGCTTGTTAACATTAATGGCGGAAGTAAGCATAATGCCATACCACGCGAAAGCTCTGCCGTAATTCGCGCTGCAAAGAAAATTAAAGATGATGTTGTCAGCTATATTGAGAACTATAATAAAATAGTTCAGGCAGAGTTTGCAAGCGTTGAACCGAATCTGAATGTTACTGCTTCAGACATTAAGTCCCGCTCTAAAGTAATTGATAAATCATCCGCTTCTAATTTGATTAATTCATTATATGCAGTTCAAAATGGCGTTATAAAGATGAGTGCAGATATTGAAGGACTGGTTGAAACTTCAACTAACCTGGCTGTTGTTGTTACAAAATCAAAAGCTGTTGAGATTACTCTTAGCCAGCGAAGCTCGGTAGAATCTGAAAGGGATGATATATCGAACTCAATCACAGGCCTTTTCAAACTTGTAAAAGCTGAAGTAAACCAGGCAGATGGTTACCCGGGCTGGAAGCCAAACATAAAATCGCCGGTTCTTGGAGTGCTTAAAAGTGTTTATAAGAAGTTATACGGTTCTGAACCTGAAATAAAGGCTATTCATGCTGGGTTAGAGTGCGGAATTATAAATGAACGGTATCCTGATTTAGACATGATTTCTTTTGGGCCAACCATTATTGGGGCTCATTCACCTGATGAAAAAGTCCAGATTAGTGCAGTTATTAAATTCTGGAATTTGTTGGTGAATGTACTCAAAAACATTCCTCAAAATTAAACTTTACCGGAGGCGTATATTGAACATGCGCCTCCGGGCTTCTTCTAATTTATGAAAGGGTAGTATCTGTGGAACTTACCGCTGATGTTATAAAGCGCGAGCCTTCAAAAATATTCAGGTGGCTTATTCTATTATTTGTAAGCCTTGCCATGTTCGGCAATTATTATGTTTATGACAGTATTAGCCCGCTGGCAGACCTGTTGTCGAAACAGCTTCATTTCCACGACTCGGATATAGGAATATTAAATGCTATATACAGTATACCCAATGTATTTATGGTTCTCATCGGCGGAATAATTATAGATAAATTCGGAACTAGAATATCATCATTTGTTTTTGCTTTGCTGTGCTTATTGGGCGCTTCATTAACTGCTGTTTCAGGTACGTTAACTTTTATGGCCGCCGGCCGTTTGATATTCGGGCTTGGCGCTGAGTCTTTAATTGTTGCAGTTACTACGATTATGGGAAAATGGTTTAAGGGCAAAGAGCTTTCATTTGCATTTGGCTTAAACTTAACTCTGGCGCGGCTAGGATCTTTTGCTGCTTTAAATTCGCCGTCGTGGGGAAAAGCTTTTTACAATAACTGGCAGATTCCACTTGTTGTTGCTGCTTCTATAGCTACTATTTCCGTCCTTTCTGTTATAGTTTATTGGGGAATGGATGTATATGCTTCTAAGAAATTTATTCTGGGTGATGTTGCAAAGCAGGATGAAGTTCATTTCAAAGAAATTTTTTCATTCAGCAAATCATACTGGTTTGTTGTAATGTTATGCGTAACATTTTATTCTGCTATTTTTCCGTTCCAGACTTTTGCCGTTAAATTTTTTATGGAAGTTCACGGTACAACAAGGGAATTTGGCGGATTCCTTTCCAGCATGCTTACTTTGTCTGCAATGATATTAACACCGCTATTCGGGCTGTTTGTAGATTATTACGGTAAAAGATCATTATTAATGATGATCGGCTCATTGATTTTAGTCCCTGTATATCTTCTGATGGCTTATACAAAAGTAAGCCTGTTTGTGCCTATGGCTATGATGGGGCTGTCATTCTCGCTTATTCCGGCTGTAATGTGGCCTTCAGTAACAATAATAGTTGAAGAGTCCAAACTGGGTACTGCTTACGGGTTAATGACGATGATCCAAAATATCGGACTTGCAGGTTTTAACTTGTTAATCGGCTGGGCAAATGATTTCAGCGGCGGGTACACAATGGGAATGTGGATTTTTTCTATACTTGGTTTCTCGGGTATGTTATTCTCATTCCTATTAAGAAGATCGGAGCTGGGGCCTAAAGGGCATGGACTTGAAAAAGGGTTTTCTAAAAGTGCTTAATAATTTTTATGCAGGCTATAATATTATGACGATAGTTGATTAAAAAATGAATGGATATACTATAAAATATAAGCTAAGTTATGGATGTTAATAGGCAGCATATTAAGCTACCATTTTTTACTGTTTTTTAGTAAGTTAACTGTACATTCGAATTGAGGATTTATGTACCGGAAAAATTCTGCTTATTTGCTGGTTGTTTTATCAATCATTCTGCTTCCGGGTTCTTCCGTATGCCAGTCGTTTGGTTTTGGCTGCTTAGGATTTGTCGGCGGGTACGGCGGTTATAGCTATCAAAAATATAATGCCACCGGGTTAAACAATTACGTAAACGGGTTTAACGAAGATCATAAAGATTCACTCTCTTCACCTATGGGAAAGTTTGGAGTCGCATCCGGGTACAGAGTAGGGATTAATTTCTTCAGGGCTAATATTAAAGGCTTTATACTTACCACCAAGGGTTTTTACCAGTACT
>JARLHB010000252.1 GCA_031292465.1 Ignavibacteriaceae bacterium | reverse complement strand
CAAATATCCATTGAAAGTGGGTGACCAAGTTAGACTAGCAAGAACCAAATGCTTGTAGATAAAGATGAGGTTATCCTGGTTGAGGGACTGAGTAAGAAATCAGACCAGTTTTTAGCCGGAAGGACAGATACAAATAAAGTTGTTATAATCCCTTTCGAAGAAAGAATAAAAGAAGGCAGTTACGTAAAAGTTAAAATAGAACGTGCAACTTCTGCCACGTTATTCGGCCGTTTTCTGGAGTTTGTTTATCCAGGCGGCGAAAAGCTTGCATTAACAGCGTAATTTATTGAAATATTAGATATTTTTAACAATGTCGAATTTTAAATTAATATTTCTTTTTATCATTAGTCTTTCCATCTTCCCGCAAATTAATGTCTTCTCTCAGGACATAGACATTGTTACATATCTTAAACAGATTGAAGACGGTAACAAAGCAAAGGTAGTTGAAGAACTGCCGCTCTTGAAAAAAAATAACCCGGGCAGTCCGTCATTAATTTTTTTAGAAGGTGTTTTAACAGATGACGGCCAGCAGGCAGTTTCACTTTATACCTACCTCTTGAAAAAATTTCCTAAAAGCAAATATGCAGATGCTGCATTATACAGAATATGCTCATATTACTATGCAATAGGTAAATACACCGCAGTTAAGAGCAATTTAAGCAGGCTTAAGAAAGAATACCCTCAGTCACCATATATTAAGCTTGCGCAAAGAGAACTTCCTGCCAGGGACCTTGTAAATGGGGAAAATGAAACAGACATTGATAAAAATGTTACAACTAAGCTGAACAAATCAGAGGACACTAAAAGCTATAAATATACTATTCAGGCCGGAGCTTTTACAGTTGCGGATAATGCAAACTCTTTGAAATCGGATTTGGATAGCGCCGGATACTTTACAAAAGTTGAAGACAAGAACGTTGCGGGCACCTCTTTCCGCATAATATATGTAGGCAAATTTGTTAATCAGGAGGACGCTAAAAACTTTCTAAAACTGGTAAATAGCAAGTTTAACCTTAACGGCAGAGTTGTAAGCATAAATTCAAAGTAACGCCTTGGAAATTAAATTTATCGGCACCGGATCGGGCAAAACATCATTAAAAAGATTCCATTCATCGTTACTCTTTTTGTCGGAAGGCTATCATCTTTTAGTCGATTCGGGAGATGGAATTTCAAGAGCGCTTCTTTCTCAAAACGTACCTTATAATTCAATAAACGGAATATTAATTTCACATTTACACCCGGATCATTTCAGCGGGCTGAGTGCATTAATTATACAGATGAAACTTACCCAAAGGACAAATATTCTGGATATTTTTATCCATGAAAGTTTAGTTGAAGAGGTAAAGGATTTTATTTATCATTCTTATATTTTTAATGAAAGAACACATTTTAAGATAAATTATATTCCTTTAGTTTATGATAAAACTTATATAGTCGATAAAAATTTTAGCTTTATTGCAAAACAGAATACTCACCTGGATACTTACAAGGCTTATGGACGGGCAAAAGAAATAAGCTTCTCCTGCAGCAGTTTCCTGTTTACACTAAACAGCATAAAGGTTCACTATACGGGAGATATTGGAGCCGCAGAGGATATTAAATTATTTAAGGATATCAATACGGATATATTGATTTCCGAGATCTCACATATAGATATTCAGGATGTGCTGAGTGCCTCAAAGTTTTTAAACATAAAAAAGCTTATACTAACACACATAAGTGATGAAAACGAGCAGATGATTCTAAATATTAATAATATACAAAGCGAAAATAGAAATACTGAAATTATTTCAGCATATGATGGTTTTTCTATTTACGTATAGATTCTGGCTGATGCTATTTGTCTTTAATTATGCGGGTTAATGTGGTATATTTACAAATGATAAATAATTTTAATTTGAGAAGTTACAGAATTCCTATTTTGGTAGCCTAATCTAAAATGATGACAGTAGAAGAGTTTAAAAATAAATACGGCATTATAGGCAAGTCAAAAGAAATCAGGGAACTTGTCGGGATAATAATGCAGGTCGCTTCTTCCGATATTTCGGTGCTAATATATGGTGAAAGCGGTACAGGCAAAGAAGTATTTGCTAAAGCAATCCATGAATACAGTTCCAGGTCTGCGAAGCAATTTCTCAGTATTAATTGCGGAGCAATACCGGAAGGTTTGCTGGAAAGTGAACTATTCGGGCATAAGAAAGGTTCTTTTACCGGAGCCTTTGATAACAGGAAAGGTTATTTTGAAATTGCCGATGAAGGCACTCTGTTTTTAGATGAAATCGGCGATATGCCGTTAACTACTCAGGTTAGGCTGTTGCGCGCAATAGAAACAAATGAATTTCTTAAGATAGGTGCGGAAACAACTACCAAAGTTGACGTCCGTATAATTGCGGCAACCAACAAAGATTTACAGCAGGAAGTTGAAGCTAAAAGATTCCGTGAAGACCTTTATTTCAGGTTAAAAGCGGTTACATTAAGTATTCCGCCGTTAAGGAAAAGGAAATCGGATATAGATGAATTAGCACACTATTTTATTGCAAACTTTTGTGCTTCAGGTAAAATTGAAATACCGTTGTTAACGCAGGATGCAATTGAATATTTGAAGAATTATGACTGGCCCGGAAATGTAAGAGAATTAAAAAACGCAGTGGAATCAGCCGTTGCATTAAATAAAAACGGGATTCTGGATGTCCAGGCTTTTATTCCTCTAATAACAAATCCTAACGGAAATAGTGCGTCAAGAAATCTTCCAATACATTTAAATAGGTCGCCGGAGGAATTAGACCGGGAATTGATGTACCGGGCGCTGTTTGAAATCAAAAAAGATATAATGGAACTGAAGGATATGATCTATCAGCAGCGTGTAGTAGTTGATGATCCGAAAAATAATAATGATAATGAAGAAGTGCTGCCTCTTGAGCAATTAGAAAAAGAAGCAATAAAAAACGCGCTTGACCAGACCAAAGGTAATAAAAGAAATGCAGCAAAAATGCTGAAGATAAGCGAAAGAACTTTATATCGAAAGATAAAAGAGTATGAGTTGTAAATCTGCCGGATTGTCCGCCGTATTGCCTAAAGTACAGGAAGCGGGAAGTGCCGAATTTAAGCTAAAAAAAGGATGTTCTGTCCTTTACTCACAACAATTTATTATTTCCTTGTTTATAATTTATGCTCTGATTAATTTTACCGGGTGTTGTGTATATTCTTTTTCCGGCGCCTCAGTTCCAAAGCATATAAAGAGCATAGCAATTCCCCCAACTTTAGATCGCAGCGGTTCTGGTGAACCGGGATTAGGTGAGTCGTTTTCGAATAAACTGACTCAAAAATTTGTTGATGATAATACACTGCAGATTGCAAATAAATCTAATTCTGATGCAACTTTAAGTTGTATTATTTCTTCTTTGAATGATGCGCCTTCTGTAGTATCGGCAGGAGAAAACGTTACGAAAAGAAGGATTACCATTACTGTGCAGGTTACATATAAAGATATGGTTAAGAGAAAAACTGTTTATGAAAAAAGTTTTTCAGGTTATGGTGATTATGCTTCTTCAGGCAGTATAAGTGAGCGCAAGGTCGCAATAGATTCTGCTATTGATAATATTACAAATGATATTCTGCTTGACACTGTTTCAGGCTGGTAAATAAAAATTTAATCTAAAGGTTAATAAATAAAATGGATAACGTAGTTCTTATTGCTTACTTTTTTTCACTTTCTATACTTTTTATATTCGGCTTGCATGGCTTTATAATGATTTTTTATTATAACAAGTATAAAGACGTAAAATACGTTCCTAAAGATGGCGTTACACCTAACTATAAGGTTACTATTCAGCTTCCGTTATACAATGAGTTATATGTAGTTGAACGAATTATCAATGCAGTTTGCGAGATTGACTATCCAAAAGAGAATATGGAAATTCAGGTGCTTGATGATTCTACAGATGAGACTGTGCAGATTACGGACAAAATTGTGGAACAAAAGAAAAAAGAAGGATTCGATATACAGCATATAAGGAGAGGCAATAGAGAAGGATACAAAGCCGGAGCTCTTAAAGAAGCAATGAAAACTGCGAAAGGTGAATTTATTGCAATATTCGATGCTGATTTTATTCCACAGAAACAATTTTTAAGAAAAACCCTTGCTTTCTTTACCGATGAAAAAGTCGGAATGGTTCAAACACGCTGGGAACATTTAAACGTAGATTATTCAATCCTTACAAAAGCACAGGCACTGGCTCTTGACGGCCACTTTGTTATTGAACAAACCGTAAGAAATAAAGCAGGCTTCTTTATGCAATTTAACGGTACAGGCGGGGTATGGAGAAAAAGCTGCATTATAGATGCCGGTAACTGGGATGGTACTACATTAACCGAAGACCTTGATTTAAGCTACAGAGCTCAGATTAATGGATGGAAGTTTATTTACATTAAAGATTTTACATCTCCTGCAGAACTTCCTTCTGAAATAAGCGCTTTAAAATCACAGCAATTCAGATGGACAAAAGGCGCTATTGAAACTGCTAAGAAGATACTTCCTTTAGTTTGGAAAGCGAAAATTCCGTTGCGCATTAAATGGCAGGCTACTTTTCATCTTACAAGTAATTTTGTATTCCCATTTACTTTGCTTGCTGCAATTTTAAGCGTACCGTTAACTTTTATAAAAAACAGCGGCCCGCATCAACTTTATTTTGCAGTCCTGTCGATATTTATTTTAGCTTTTGTGGGAACATTTCTCTTATACCTTTTTGCTCAAAAAGATGTTCATTCCGACTGGCGTAAAAAGATAGTACTCTTTCCGCTGTTTATGGCCGGCAGTATGGGGTTTGCAGTAAATAACTCGCGTGCTGTTTTTGAGGGATTAATGAACAGGAAGAGCGAATTTGTAAGAACTCCCAAGTTTAAAGTAGTTGATAATGATGATTCGATTGCAGGCAAAAAGTATACAAACAAAAAACTTGGATTTTCTGTTTATGTAGAATTGATAATGGCAATATATTGTTTAGTTGGTATTGTCTCATCAATTTATTTTCTTGAAATTGCTGCATTACCGTTTCAATTGCTATTCTTTATTGGTTTTTCATTTGTTTCGATTGCTTCAATAAAAAATGCTTATTCAAAGGTATAGGGAATAATTTTTGGCTAAATCAGCAGCAGAAATATTTAACGATAAAGTCAATCTGATTTACGAGTATAATGATAAATCTCCGTTGTTTGTAAGGATGGCAAACACAGAGATTGAAAATAATAATATAGACCAGGCAATTTATATCCTTGAAGAGGGGACTAAGATATATCCGCAATATGCCGCTGCATATCTGATTTTAGGCAAAGCTTATATCCTTCTCGGAAACTACTCCAACGCATTTAAGTATATTAAAAAAGGAAGCGACTTAATACATTCCAAAAAGACGTATGAATATTACTTGAAAGAATTAGAGAATGTAAAAAAGCAGCGTTCATTATTTTCGGGCAGTTCCAGAAATGTTTTCCTTCCTCATGATGAAATTTCAAGTAAACCCGGTAACTCCGGCTTTTATGATGAAGAAGAATTAAAAAGTAAGGGAAAAGAGCCTTCAAAATCTTTTGATGACAGCCTGGAGCAAATTGCAAAGGAAATTTCTACAGCCAGGATGCCCGAATTGAGGGATAGTGAAATCTCATCCGGTGTGCAAGCTGAGAATGAATCCGGCAGCAGCATGATAGTTTCGGAAACATTAGCTAAAATATATATTGCCCAGGGTGAACTTATAGAGGCTATTGAAGTATACAAAAAATTGCTCAGGAAGGATCCGCAAAAAGAGGAATATTATAATCAGAAGATTAACGGGCTGAAATCAGAACTTGAATTTTAGATTAAAGCCAGTTGGAAATTTTACCCTCATAAAACTTATCTGTTTGTATTTAGCATGAACCCTGAACTACCTCATAAAAAGCTTGAACGTCAATTTTATACCAGGGAATTATTAACCGTAGCTAAGGAATTGCTCGGTAAGATATTGGTTAAGGACGATGGTAAAATTATATTTTCAGGAAAAATTGTTGAAGTTGAAGCGTATGACGGTTCCATTGACGAGGCTGCGCATACATATATTGGAAAGACTAAAAGAAACGAAATAATGTTCGGCATAGGTGGCTTCCTGTATGTCTATTTTACTTACGGTGCTCATTTTTGCAGTAATGTTGTAACCGGTAAGGAGGGGGAAGGCACTGCGGTCTTAATAAGGGCTGTTGAACCCCTCGGCGGTATGAAAAAAATGGCGCATAACAGGTTTGGAAGAAATTTGATAAATGAGAAGGAAAAATATAATTTAACAAGCGGTCCGGGCAAAGTTTGTAAGGCTTTGTCTATTACAAGGGATCATTATGGCATTGATCTTACGGGGAATAAAATATTCCTGCTTGATCAGCCGGAGATAAATGAAGAGCAAATTGTAATTTCCAAACGGATAGGCATAAAAAAATCAGTTGATTTGCCGTGGCGGTTTTATATAAAAGATAATCCATACATTTCAAGAAAATGATTACTCCTAAAAATCTTTTAATTGTACGTACAGACAGGATTGGAGACGTTGTCCTCTCACTTCCTCTTGCCGGTATTATAAAAAAACATTACCCGGAATGCAGAATAACTTTCCTTTTAAGAGAATATACACTGCCCCTTGCACTAAATAACCCCTTTATTGATGAGGTAATTGTTCTTAAAGAAAATAACGGGAAAGTATTATTAAATGATAATATCCATTTAGTTTCAAAGAACAAATACGATTCGGTTATTGTTGTATCCCCGTCATTTATAATTACACTATTAATATTTTTGTGCCGCATTAAAAACAGGATAGGAACAGGTTACAGGTGGTATTCCTTCTTTTTTAACCGGAAAATTTATGAACACAGGAAATACGGCGAGAAACACGAATTGGAATTTAACGTGGATTTGCTGGCTCCGTTTGGAATTAATGAAAGCATAAATTACGAAAATGTAAAATTCAATTTTTATCCCGGTGAAGCAGGTAAAGCTGTTATCAGAAAAACATTTGAGGAAAATAAAATTCCCTCTAATAAGCCGGTTATAATAATTCATCCCGGCAGCGGCGGCAGCGCTGTAGACTGGCCGGTGAATAAATTTAAACAGCTAATTAAGTCCATATTAGATGAACTTGACGTTTCAATACTGCTTACCGGGAGCAAATCGGAAATAAGTTTATGTGAGGAATTAAGGGTTTCTGAGAAGATAAAAAATTTTGCGGGTAAATTTGATTTAGCTGAATTAATTGCATTAATTGACACTTGCGATATTTTTATTTCTAATTCAACGGGGCCGATTCATATAGCTGCAGCTCTTGGCAAATATACAATTGGCTTTTATCCTAAAATTCCGGCCTGTTCGCCTAAAAGGTGGGGGCCGTATACAAAACGAAGAGTTGTATTTACCCCGTCAATTGAATGCTTTGGTTGTACAAGAAAGCAATGTGAAATGTTGAATTGTATGGATAGCATAAAGACTGAAGATGTTATGGCGGAAATAAAAAAAGAATATAAAACGATTTCTAAATATGGAGAACTGAATGCTTAATAAAACTCTGGTTATCCTTTTATTATTTACATGTTCTACTTTTGTCAATTGTCAAAATAAAAGTGAATTCAGGTACTTAGACAATAAAGCATTTAAAGTCGGTGAAAAATTAACTTTTGATGTAAAATACGGATTTGTAACTGCCGGAGTTGCAACTATGGCTGTTCCAAAATTGAAAAAAATTTCCGGCAGAGATGCTTATAATATTACTTTTGATGTAAACAGCGTTCCAAGCTTTGATTGGATTTACAAAGTAAGAGACCATTACGAAACTTATATGGATGAGGGAGGGCTGTTTCCATGGCGTTTTGAGCAGCATATACGTGAAGGAGGTTATAGCAGGGACTTTTCTGCATTCTTTGATCAGCGTAACGGCAAAGCTAAAACCAGCGAAGGCGAACATAAAATTCCAAAATATGTTAATGATATAGTTTCTGCTTTTTATTATGCAAGAACATTGGATTTTTCAAAGATGAACGTTGGTGGAACAATAAGGCTTTATAATTTTTATAAGGACTCTGTCTATACTCTTGATGTTAAATATCTTGGTAAAGAACGTGTTAGTGTTGCTGCGGGTACTTTTAATTGCATTATTGTGGAACCAATAATTATAAAAGGCGGGTTATTTAAGAGTGAAGGCAGCATTTATATATGGCTGTCAGACGATAATTTAAGAATACCTGTAAAGGTAAAAACTAAAATTGTCATAGGCTCTATAGATGCAGTACTGACAAGCTATGAAGGGCTTAACGGATATCCGTCGTCAAAAGTAAAATAGCAGGGTATATTTTGAGAAGAATAGACTTTTATAATATTTAAAATATATGAACGAAATTAACAACGTACCTCCCCCGGAAGGACCTGATGAGAACAAGAATCTAACACCGGGTAATAATAATCTTCCTAAAATATCGCCAATTACAGCAGCATTCATAGGCTTGTTTGGCGGGTTCTTTTTATACCAGGTTGTCGGCGGATTACTGACATTAGCTATTTTTGGCTTTGACATCCGGAATGCACCGGTGAATAGTTTAAGGCTGATGACAATTGCCGGACAGATTCTTTTCATGCTTTTGCCATCCCTTATTCTTGCAAAAGTATTCTATAAAGATGTTAGCCACGTAATACGTTTCTATTTGCCAAATTGGGAAGAGATATTCCTTTTTACTATCGGGCTTGCAATTTTAACTCCGTTAATGCAATACTTCATTTCAATACAAAATCATTTCCTAACAGTTTGGGCTGCCAATTCAGGATTTATCAATACAATAAAATCATTCCTTGACAGGCTAAACGACCTTGTTGATAAAACTTATGGCGACCTGCTTACGGCAAAATCTGTCTTTGACGGAATATTTGTAGTTTTAGTAGCAGCAGTCGTTCCGGCTGTATGTGAAGAAGTAATGTTCCGGGGATTTATACAAAAAAGTTTTGAGTACAGGTTAAAACCATTTACTGCTGCAATAATTACCGCCGTATTCTTTGGCATATATCATTTTAATCCCTATGCTTTAATACCTTTAATAGGGTTGGGATTATATTTCGGTTTTGCAGCATATAAGAGTAATTCTATTTTTGTCCCTATGTCACTGCACTTTATTAATAACTTTCTGGCGGTTATTTTTTATTTTATCTTTGGTGATGATGATATTATAAATACTGCCGTAAATAAAAGTTTTGATTTGTCGTCATCATTGATGATATTTATTGGTCTGTCGGTTTTATTTACAGGAACTATTTTATTAATTAAGAGATATTATTCCCATAAAATAAAAACATAGGAGGGATTATGCCGGTATGCCCAAATTGTGGTTATGAATATGTCGACGGAGTTACAATCTGCCGTGACTGCGGAGAAACGCTGGTCAGCGAGAAGTTCTTTCTAAAGTCCGAAGATTGGACTGAAGGGAACTGGGTTGTCATTTTCACCTCGAATAAGGAATATGAAGTTGAAATGCTGAAAGATAATCTTGAAGGCGCTGAAATACCCGCAACTATACTTTCCCAGAAAGACCGGAACTTTCCGGCTCCGGGAGATTTTTCAGTAGTAAAACTGCTTGTTCATAAGGAAGATGTTCACAATGCTCTGAACTTTATAGAGCAAAGTATCGGCCAGGCGCCTGAAGAGGAGGATGAAAATTAATGTCTGCAGGTAATATTACTAAAAGGGTACTTATTTCTGTATTAGGTATCCCGTTAATAATTGCTGTATGTTACCTGGGGAGTGCATATTTCTTTACTTTTGTTTTGGCAGTTGCCCTTATCTCTTTTTATGAGTACTCAATGCTTGTTAAAGTTAAGGGCGCCAATACCAATACATGGCTGGGATTTTTAGGAATTATTTTTTTACTGATTAACCAGGTTAATTATATATTTGACATGTATTCGTTTCTTGTAATTTTTATGCTCCTGTTAACTTTATTTGAATTATTCAGAAATAACGGCTCTGTAATTTATAATGTCGGTTCTACACTGTTGGGAGTTTTTTACATCGGTTTGTTTGCTGGTTCCTTATTAGGGATTAGGGAATTTTTCCCGGCAATAGGAGAGTTATATACACGCGGTGGTTTATTAATAATCTCTATATTTATAGGTATCTGGGTTTGTGATTCCGCTGCATTTTTTGGAGGAACCGCTCTTGGCAAACATAAGCTGTTTCCGCGCGTAAGTCCCAATAAAAGCTGGGAAGGAGCCGTCTTTGGCTTTCTATTTGCAATTATATCAATGATATTATTAAAACCTGTACTACTGAATTTCTTATCATGGACGAATATTATTGTTATTGGCATAATCATCGGTTCTGTGGGACAGATAGGTGATTTAATAGAATCTCTTATAAAGAGAGATGCAGGTGTAAAAGATTCGTCTAATCTTATTCCGGGGCATGGTGGAATATTTGACCGCTTTGATTCTATTCTTTTTACCGCTCCGGTAGTTTTGTTGTATCTTAAATTCTTTCTGTAATAATTTATTCAGCACATTAATTCTTTTTGGATTGGATTATTTTAAATAATGGTTAACAATAATAAAATAAGCGTAATAACTTTAGGCTGTTCAAAAAATACGGTTGATTCTGAAAGATTAATGAATCAGATAAAGCTGAATAATTTAGAACTTATTGATGATCCTAATATGGCCGATACCGTAATTATAAACACCTGCGGGTTTATTGAAGCGGCCAAGGAAGAATCGGTAAATACCATTTTGAATGCCGTAGCACTGAAGCAAAAAGGCAAAATTAAGAAAGTAATTGTTGCAGGCTGCCTTTCGGAAAGATATAAAAGCGACCTTGAAAAAGAAATTCCCGAAGTTGATGCCTTTTTCGGCACTGAAAATTATGAGGGGATAATAAATAATCTTGGCGGTGAATTAAAATATGAACTGTTAGGTGAACGTTTTATTACAACTCCTTCTCATACAGCATATTTAAAAATATCTGAAGGCTGTGATCACCCATGCTCTTTTTGCGCCATTCCTATAATGCGGGGTAAGCATAAATCAATTCCTATGGAAAACCTGATAAAGGAAGCTGAATTCCTTGCCGGGAACAATACAAAGGAGTTAATAATTATTGCACAGGATACCACCGATTACGGAAAGGATATTTACGGACAAAAGAGTCTTTCAAATCTTCTGAATAAACTTAGCGAAATTAAAGGGATAGAATGGATAAGGTTAATGTATGCCTATCCTTCTCAGTTTCCGGATGATTTAATAGATACAATAGCTCAAAACCCGAAGATATGCAAGTATGTGGACATACCATTACAGCATATTTCAGATAATGTACTCAAATCCATGAGACGCGGCGTTACTGGTGAACGGACACGGGAGCTTCTATATAAGCTGCGCAGTAGAATTCCGGGCGTTACAATAAGGACAACTTTTATAACAGGTTATCCTAATGAAACCGAAAAAGAGTTTGAAGAGTTATGCGAATTTGTGAAAGAGATTAAGTTTGACCGCATCGGTGTTTTTACTTTCTCTGTAGAAGAAAATACTTCCAGCTATTTACTTGGCGATCCTGTGCCGGATAAAATAAAAGAGAGCCGTAAAGATATTTTAATGGAAATTCAAAGAGAAATATCTACCGAAAAGAATAAAGAGTTTATCGGTAAGAAGCTTAAAGTCTTGCTTGAAAGGACTGAAGGTGAATACTTTGTGGCGCGTTCTTACAGGGACGCTCCTGAAGTTGACGGCGAGGTTTTAATCCCTGTAAATGGATATAATGTTAAGGAAGGCAATTTCTACGACGTTGAGATTACGGAAGCGAATGAGTATGATTTGTTTGCAAAATTAATTAATACTTAGGGGCGCGGATATGAAAAATATATGCGTTGTTTTTTTTATTACATTATTTGCAGTAATTAATATTAACGCTCAAAAAGAAGAGCCGACCGAATTGGCAAAAGCAAGCCGGACGCCAAAATTCTATCAGGATATTTTAGATTTCTCTTCAGGTAAAAAAGATTTAACCAGAATTGATGTGTTTATTTCAGTCCCTTATGCTTCGGTTCAGTTTGTTAAAAACGATAGTGTGTTTACAAATAAATATTCGGTTACAATTTCGGTTTTTGATAAAGATAAGGTAAAACTGATTGAAGAAAAAACATGGAATGAAAAAATTGAAGTAAGTGAATTTGACGAGACAACTTCTAAAGAGAATAATAAAGTAAGTCTCAAATCATTCTTCCTGCAGCCGGGGGAATATTTTATACGCTCTGCGGTGCATGATAATGAGTCTAATACGGATTTCCTCCTGGAACATACCTATAAAGTTCGTGATTTGTCAACTGTGCCTGCCGTAAGTGATGTTATGCTGCTTTCTAAGAACGTTGAAGAAAAAGGAGTCAAAAAAATAACTCCCAATGTCTCAGGTGATGTATTGATGCAAAGAGAAGGTCTGCCATTGTTTTTCGAAATTTATTCTTCAACCCGGAATGCAGTTAATATTAACTATATAATATTTGACTCGAAACATAAAAAAGTATTTGAAGAATCAGATAATAGGGATATTGATTCCGGGCGGACACAAATATTTTACAATATTAAAGACAGCAGTATTGCTTTAGGTATGCACCACCTGGAAGTAGTTCTAAAAAAATCTGATAATATTTTAGCAACTTCGACATCAAGAACTTTTGTCTCAAGATTGGCAGGTGTGCCTGTACAAATAACGGATTTGGATAAAGCTGTAGAAGAGATGATGTATATTGCTTCTCCGCATGATATTGATACCATAGAACAGGCTCCGACAAAAGAGGAAAAACTTAAAAGGTTTTTAGGCTATTGGAAAAAAATAAGCCCGTCACCTGAAAGCGATGATAATGCAATCTTTAATGAATATTACCGACGCGTAGATTATGCAAACGAACATTTTTCTAAGTACTTTGAAGGCTGGAGGACGGACCAGGGAATGGTATTCATACTGCTCGGAACGCCTGATATCGTTAACCGGCACCCGTTTGATATGGACACAAAACCTTATGAGGTTTGGGAATATTATAATTTGAACCAAAGCTTAATTTTTGTTGACAGAACCGGATTTGGGGACTACCGGTTGGTCACTCCACTTACCGGAGATTTATACAGATTTAGAATGTAAATTAGGGATATTGTTCTGTATATAATTTAATTACCCGTTGTTCGAAATTAAAATATCGTTTACATTATATAGTATGAACATGGGTACTTAATTCTAATATAGTGTGTAAAAATAATAGCGGCATAGCCGCGAAATGCCTGCCTGTCCGGTAGGCAGGCTTGTAGCTTAATTATGTTCTGTTAAAGTCAAAGAGCTGGGTTTTTAATATTTTTTGTTTTACATATGTACTACAAGCATTCCACCCCCACCGGGGCTAAAAAATTGGAATAATGTATTATTTTGCAAAAGAGTATCTTTTATTTTCTATTTCGAACAATAGGTTATAATAATAATATTTTATGATTTTAACTGTAACAATTAATCCGCTTCTTGAGAGAAGATTTCTGTTTGAGAAGGTAGTATTAGGTGCAGAGAACAGGAACGGCCGCGAAAAATTCAGTGCAGGCGGAAAAGGAATAAATGTAAGCAGGCAATTGAATTGCCTTAACACTGATAATGAGGCAATTACCTTCTTAGGCGGAACAAACGGAAAAATCTTCGTAGATGTATTGGCTGATGAAAAGATAAAAGTTGTTCCGGTTAAGATTCATAATGAAACAAGGGAAGCCGTAGTTGTGTTTGATGAAGCGGCACAAAAAGTTACTACCTTCTTCAACTCAAATACTCAAATTTCATCCCGCGAAGTAGAAGAATTTCTAACTAAGCTGGAAAAAATGATTGAGAATTGTGAAATGGTTGTCTTTTCGGGCAGTTCTTCATGCAAAGAAACTGATATTATTTTTCCGTTCGGAATAGAAACAGCAAATAAGTATAATAAAATTTCCATATGCGATACCTACGGTAATCATTTAAAAGAATGCATTGAAAAATCCCCGACAGTTATTCATAATAATGTATCGGAAACTGAGAAATCATTAAATATTTCTTTGAAGTCGGAAAAAGATAAAATTGAATATCTAAATTATCTTTATGAAAAAGGGATAAAGCAATCATACTTAACAAATGGGGAATTGCCGGCGTATGCTGCAAATCTTGATTGTTATTATACAGTTACCGTCCCGAAGGTAGTTACAGTTGATCCAACAGGAAGCGGAGATGCATTTGTTGCCGGTCTTGCATATTCCCAGCATAATGATTTAATATTTGAAGATGGGCTTGCCATAGCCTCTTCTGCAGGCGCATTAAATGCAGGGCGGCTGGAGGTGTGTAATATCTGCAAAAGCGATATTGAAAAGTTTAAAACATCAATCAAAATTACCCAAATTGGTAAGAAAATGAATACTATTAATGTTACACCGGGTTAAATATTTTATTATTCTTTGCTTTCTATTAAGCACATATTCTTTTTCTCAGACAATTGAATCTCTTCAAATAAAAGGGAGCAAAATTTTTACGGAAGAAGAAATAACGGGATGGAGCAATGTTAAAAAAGGAGATAAATTCTCGCCGGATTTAATTGATTCAGTAAAGTCCAGGTTAGCGCTTCAATTAGGAAACCGCGGTTATTTGCACAGCTCGTTTGAAAAAATCCGAACCGGTTATAAACCTGATTCACTTCATATCAATATTGGCATTACTATCGAAGATGGTGAACCTACTTATATAAGAAAAATAATTTACAACGGCCTTGATTCTCTTAACTCGACAGCGGTACTTCCATTTTTCAGCTTTATGGAAGGCAGCATTTTTAATAAATATGATTTGGAAGATAATATAGCGAAATCATTATCATACTTTGAAAACAACGGGTACCCGTTTGCAAAAATTACTGTTTCGTCGGTTTATTTCAGCGCCGATTCCCTGAAGGGAAAATATTTTGCAGATATACATCTCAACTTTTCCAGGGAGGTATTAAGCCGAATAAACAGAGTGGAAATTAATGGCAATACCTCTACAAAAGATTATGTAATATTAAGAGAATTAAATATCAGGCAAGGGGAGGAATATTCTCAAAAAACAATTGACGGTATTCCTGCAAAGCTTAACCGGCTTGGATTTTTTGACCCGGTTAGTAAACCTGATTATTTTCTTAATTCCAGGAACGAGGGGACACTTAGAATAAATGTTAAAGAAAAAGTTACAAATAATTTTGACGGCATTGTGGGGTACGTTCCGGGGACAGGCTCTGACCAAAGCGGTTATTTAACCGGGCTTGTTAATGTAAGTATGAGAAATTTGTTCGGTACCGGCAGGGCAATTTCAATTAATTGGCAGCAGTACAGCCGGTCTTCGCAGGACCTTGAACTAAAGTACCTGGAGCCGTGGCTCTTTAATTACCCGTTTAATTTTACAGCAGACATATTTCAGCGGAAGCAGGACAGCACTTATGTCCAGCGCAAGTTTGAAGGGGCTATTGAATATCTTGCTACGGAGAATTTAACCGCTGCGTTTACATTTTCTACCGAATCAGTTATCCCGAATCAATCGGACTCATTAGTGTTTACGGTTTTTAATTCAGGTTCCGTAACGACGGGTGTAAATGTAAAAGTTGATACGCGTGATGATCCTTATTCTCCAACAGGCGGCGTACTATTTATGACATCTTATTCTTTTAGCAGAAAAAAAATATACGGGCCGGAACAATTTATTACATCAGATGTTTCAACTAATGTTAATCTGCAAAGATTTACCCTTGATCTTGATATGTTCTATGAACTGTTTAGCAGGCAGGTTGCTGCATTAGGAATTCACGGAAGGGAATTGCGCGCATCATTTTTCGAAGCAAGCGATCTTTTCCGGCTTGGTGGCGCTAACTCTCTTAGGGGTTACCTTGAAGACCAGTTCCTAGGAAACAGGATATCCTGGTCCAACTTTGAATACAGGCTCCTCCTTACGCAAAGAACATTCGGATTTCTTTTCTTCGATACAGGTTATTATCTTAGGAGTGCAGAACCGCTGAATAATATTGAAAAGATCGAAGGCTTTAAACTCGGCTACGGCTTAGGATTTAATATTGAAACGGGCCTTGGCGTGCTTAAAGTAAGTTTTGCATTAGCAAATGGTGATACATTTTCAAAGGGTAAGATTCATTTCGGGATTGTAAATGAGTTTTAAGACAGTACAAACTAAAATAAACGCTATTATCAGGATTTCACGCCCGGTAAATGTAATTATTACATTTATCTCAATTATAATTGCTGCGGTAATTTGTTCGGCGGGAGGATTAGCCACAGGCAAAATTATTATCACTGCCCTTTCCGGCGGTATTGCCGCTGCTGCGGGCAATATTATAAATGATTATTATGATATTGAAATAGATAAAATAAACCGCCCTGACCGCCCGTTAGTTTCAAAAATATTAACGCCGGGTGAAGCTGTTTTCTTCTTTACAGTATTTTCTTTCCTGTCGATAGTCCTGTCCTTCTTTGTAAACTTTACAGCATTTATAATCGATATCTCTGCTTTAGCGCTGTTATTTATTTATTCATTTAAATTGAAAAGGACAGTATTATTCGGGAATATTACGGTTGCCTTTTTAACCGGACTGGCATTTATTTACGGCGGCGTTGCCGTTGACAATTTACAGTTCGCAATTATACCTGCTGCTTTTGCATTCTTAATAAATCTTATAAGGGAGATAGTTAAAGATATGGAGGATTTAGAAGGCGATAAGGCTGCCGGGATATGCTCATTCCCTTATTTATACGGCTTCAAGCGTTCCAAGCAGGTTATTACGGTATTTTCTATTTTATTAATAATTGCAACCTTTATACCTTTTATATATAAATTTTACAGGATAGAATATTTTATAATTGTTATGGCTATTGTTAATCCGGTAATTGTATATTCTTTGAAGTTACTTTTTAATAACGATACTAAAAAGAATCTGAATAAAATCAGCCTAATGCTTAAGCTTGATATGTTATTTGGATTAATAGCTATTTATTTGGGTAAATAATATAAATGAAGAATTTTGACAAATCATTTTTGACTGATAAGATAAAGTTTATTGCCGGGGTTGATGAAGTAGGCAGAGGGCCGCTTGCAGGGCCGGTAGTTAGCGCTGCTGTAATATTTGACGAGCGTGTTTATATTGAAGGAATAAATGACTCAAAAAAATTAACGGAAAAAGAAAGAGAATATCTTTTCCCATTAATAATTGAAAAAGCTGAATCATATGCTGTGGCGGCTGTCTCTCACGGCCAAATTGACAAAATAAATATCCT
>JARLHB010000251.1 GCA_031292465.1 Ignavibacteriaceae bacterium | reverse complement strand
GTTCCTTCATATAAGACCTGTATATTAAACGTATCCGGCTGTGAACCGGACAAAGGAACAGAAAGCCTTGTCCCCTTCTCAGTATATGCCGCAGGTCTCCCATTAAGCTGTAGCCCTGATATTTTCATATTATCGTAAAAATTCAGATCAATTTGCGGAATGTTTTTATCTAATAAAACGCCGGTAATTACAACGTCGCCCTTCAGCATCTTTTGTTCCGGGTAAAGATCTATATTTATTAAATAATGAATAATATCTATTTTATACTGGTTTGCAGATACATAATTATCTGCCGGAACAGGTTCAAATAACTGCCTGCTGCCTTTGCCTGAAGGATTTGCTGTTATTCCTGAACCCGGAAACATAACAGCAATAAATAGCATCAGTAATATTATTTTACCATAACCGGTTGGTGAAAATATACTCGGTTTATATAAATATATTGTGTACAACGACCTCCCCTTAATCCCCTCCTTACTATGGAGGGGAGCAGCTTTAGCTGGGGGAGGTAATATTATAAGCAATCTCTTCATATTATTTTCATAATGACTTATTATATTCTTTCATAAGGATAAAGGCATAAATTGGAATGTATAATTCAGGCAATCTGCATGAAATTCATTACCGGAGGTAAAAAAAATTTAATTTTTATTAATTTTTTAAATTTAAGCTCTTGCAATTCATTCCAAAGTTTGTTAAACATATAATGTAAAATTAACGATTTCTACAATTGCCAAACAAATCATAAAACTATATATATAAAGTAAATTTTAGGAGCAGCAATGACTTTCCCCGGTTCTTCAATACTTCGCGAAACAGTAACAATGCTTTTAGCCGGCGGGCAGGGTGAAAGACTATACCCTTTAACTGCACATAGAAGCAAACCATCTGTCCCCTTCGGCGGAAAATACAGAATAATAGACTTTGCACTTTCAAACTGCCTTAATTCAGGCCTAAGAAGAGTTTACGTACTTACTCAATATAAATCAGATTCACTTAACCAGCATTTGCTTGAAGCATGGAGTATTTTCAATCCCGAGCTTGGCGAATATATATATTCAGTTCCCCCGCAAAGAAAATTTAACAATGACTGGTATCTCGGCACTTCAAATGCTATTTACCAGAATATGAACCTGTTTTCACAGGAGAAAAAAGTAAACTGGGTATTAATTTTAAGCGGCGACCATATTTATAAGATGGATTATATGAAAATGCTTCAGTATCATATAGATATGAACGCCGACCTGTCCATGTCCTGCATTGATGTCCCTAAAGATGAAGGAAACCGTTTTGGAATTGTCGGTGTAAATAATAAGTATGAAGTTACTACGTTTATTGAAAAACCGTCCAGCCCGCCGGAAATACCGGATAAGCCGGGTTACTGTTTTGTAAATATGGGCATTTATATTTTTAACGCAGACGTATTAAGAGATATTTTCAAAGAGATGGAAGAGAAGAAAATAAAAGCTCATGACTTCGGCAATGATATTATCCCGTATATGGTAAAATCCAAAAGAGAAGTTGTTGCCTACAAATTCTTTGATGAAAACAAGAAATCAAAACCGTACTGGAAGGATATCGGGACTATAGATAGTTACTTCGCTTCAAGCATGGACTTGATTTCTGTTACGCCTGAGTTTAACTTTTATGACCAGAGCTGGCCGATGAGAACTTACCAGTACCAGTTTCCTCCTGCAAAAACAGTATCGCATGAAGGCGAACGTGTGGGACGTACATTAAATTCACTTATTTGCGATGGCTCCATAGTTTCAGGAGGTTTGGTAGAGCGTTCTCTATTAGGCCCGAATGTTAGAGTAAACAGCTTTTCGTATGTTACGGATTCCATTATTATGAATAACTGCAATGTCGGCAGGCATGCAAGAATCCGGCGTGCAATAATTGATAAAAACGTAAACATTCCTGAAGGTTATGAAATCGGTTTCGACCTTGAGAATGATAAGAAAAAGTTCACAGTTACGGAAAGCGGAATTGTAGTTATCGGTAAAGATCAGATTTTGCCGGTTTAGCCCCCATTCCCTGCGTGATGTTTGTAGCTTAAAGCAGGAATAACAATTTTTAACAATCCCTCTTCTTTTAACCGGAGAGGGATTTTTTTATTTATCCTTTCTATAATTTTTCTTATAATCCTTAAGCATTTTCCCAAATCCTTTATCTTTTTTTATTATATACGCAAATGTTGATTAGTAATTTTCTTTTTACCGTTACATTTTAAGGTAGTTTTGGTAAGAAGTTTTATCGATCTCGCCATTTTCAACGGCTTTAAGTACTGCACAGCCCGATTCATGAATATGTTTACAATCTTTAAATTTGCAGTCCTTTGAGAGTTTTACGATTATATCAAATGTAATTTCCAAACCATTAGAACTGTCAGCAATACCTACTTCCCTCATGCCCGGATTGTCAATAAGGATTCCGCCGTTTTCAAGTACTACCAATTCTCTGTGGCTTGTTATATGCCTTCCTTTGTTAGTGCTGTCGCTAATTGCATCAGTTTTCATTATACTCCGGCCGGAAAGATTATTCAACAGTGTGGATTT
>JARLHB010000250.1 GCA_031292465.1 Ignavibacteriaceae bacterium | reverse complement strand
TCCGGGCGTTGACTCATATTAGTATGATATAACTGTTTAAAAGTAAAATTTGCATGATAATATTAAAAGGGAACGGCAATCTGTTTTTGCAAACAATATTTATTTCTTGTCCTGCAAAGTCCAGGTTAAGCCGTCATTTCTTATATATATTTTTTCCGGGCTGTCTTCGGATTGAAGAGATGCTTCAAACATATCAGAAGTACATTCTATAACAGGTGTTACTTTAAAGCCGGGTATAGTTTGAAGCTTAAGGCCTAATTCGTTTAAATTATTTGTGAATTTACCGAATCTATCGTAATAATTTCTTTCCAGATAATAGACCTGTCTTAAAAATATTTTGGCTGCTTCCTCTTTTCTGTTTATAAACCGGACTGCTTTGCTGCCAATTATTTCGTTTGAAAATTGAAGGAAGCCCCACATTTCAGGATAATGCATATTTACGACTCCTTGAGGAGACCATACCCAGTTATCCTCAGGATAAGAATTGCCCGTTGCCGGATTTACCTGTTTCTTATATTTCCCATCCACAACTTCCGTTTTCCATTCAACGCGTGAAAAATTTATTCTCCACTGATCATTATCTTTCGGCGGAATATTTACATCAGCTATTTCTTTAAACGCACTCCACGGGAATGCAATCTCAACGGTCCATTTATTATCTTTATCATCAAAATTATTTATTGTCCCATCTACCGATACTCCGGATTTTAGCCCGTGATAATCCCAATTATTTATCGCGGCATTTTTCGTATCGCGGTACGGCTTTTCAAGCAGAAGGTCCCAAACTGTATTTAAGGCATTCATCTCATACTCGGCGTAATTATGTGTATTACCGTCCGGATCAATAAACACCTCAAAATCATTATCCCTGAAAATAACTGAATCCCTGTCTTTGACATTCGCCCAAATATCCGGTTCCTGAATTTCTGCTGCAACATATAAATAATTTTCATCCCAGAGCATTTTAGCGCGTGTTTTAAATCTTGGAACTGGTTTTACAGAACCTTCTATATCAAGGAAATAGTCGGTCCATTCGGCTTTCGCCCATGCCGGTTCATCCAACTTGCCATCAATTGTCAATGGCTCACCAGACTTATAACAAACATATTCTCTTGGAGAAAATTTGATTGCCGGGATTTGCAATTCCTGTGCTAAAATCAGAGAACTAAATAAAACTACTGTGATGAATGTTTTTAACATAGTCTTTTATATAAACTCTTATTACTGTTTTGAATCTTCAATTAATTCTTTTATTGTAGTAGTTGCAAGGCCTACAGCCGTATCAGCTCCGCCGTAGTAAACAAGTACTTTGCTATCCGGCAATGCATAACCTTCTTCATCGTAATTCTCCACAACCATTCCGCTTGGGAATACTACATTTGGAACCTGTCCAGCTAGCTCAAACAACTCCCGTGGTTCCAGGATATTATATTTGCCCCTGAATAATACTATTGACGGATCTTTTAAATCATGCAACGCTACGCCCGCCTGGTATATATTTGAACTGGCAAAGTGTAATGCAATTCCATGATAAATATGCAGCCAGCCTTCGCGTGTTTTAACCGGCGACGGGCCTGAGCCAATGTTCTCATCCCAGTAGTGAAATCTGCCGCCCATTACCTGTTTAACTATTTTCCACTTTAGCAGGTCATCTGATTCTGATAAACATATTGTATTCCCGGAGGAAGGCCCTTCTTCAAGTTGCACTTTATTTGGACGATCAAACCGCAGGTATTTTCCGTTTACTTTTTCCGGGAATAATACCCCGTTCCTTATATCTCCTTCTGAAACTATTCCAAGGAATTGGAATTCTTCAAAGTCTGTTGTTTTAGCAAGGCCAAGCTGGCAGCCTGCATCCATATCCATAGCAAACATTATATAATGTATATTGTCAATCTTTGTTATTCTTGCATCATATATATGATAAATTTTTTCTCTTATTTTTTCCATCCCTTTAAAGTCGACAATCTTATTATCAACTTTGAAGTCTACTCCATTCGGACTTTCAGCCTTAACAATAAATGTTTCCCTGCCCCGGTTTTGAACGCGGAGAAGAAGAATATATTTATTATTAAATTTTACTGCACCGGGATTAAAGACGGAAGATACATCAATAAGATTCGGAGCTACATTGGGAATATCAGATCTTGTTAAAATTGGATTCTTTTGATTTCTTTTCAGCATATATTATTTCAATATTTATAAAATTTTGTTTTAGATTCTAAGCATTCCGTCTTACAAAGTAACTTTAACTTTACAAACTTCTTTATCAGATACCGGAATGATATTACCATTTATTTTTTCACCATCAACCATAACACAGCATACTCCATGCTGCTTACCTTCAGGATTCAGGACTTCAATTAAATACTTGGTTCCCCTGAAAATTCTTTCCACTTTAAAAGATTTCCAACCGGAAGGTATAGCAGGATCAATCAACAGCCCGTCATAAGTAGCCCTTACGCCAAGTATATAATCGAATGAAATTCTATACATCCATGCCGCGGTACCAGTCTGCCAGGAATGGCTTGCTTTCCCGGGCGATGAATGCTCGTCACTCGTAATATATTGAGAATATACATAAGGTTCTGCCTGGAAAATGTCTGAATCAACTCTATTGGGAAGTAATTTTTTATAATATTCAAACGCCTGGTTTCCTCTGCCCATAAGGCACTCAGCCTCAATAAGCCAAGTTGTAGGATGGCAAAAAACTGCGCCATTCTCTTTTTTTCCAGCCACACATCTTGTAATCAATCCAATATTCGGATCGATTTCCTTATAAGCAGGAGCGCACTTTTTGGGGCCATAATCGGAATCCAAATGTTTTTTTACGCTGTCCAAGGCAGATATCAATTTTTTACGGTCAGGAAGGTTTGCAATTACAGGCCAGGTTTGTGTGTTTATAAAAATCTTTCCATACTTATTTTCTTTTGAACCGATTTTTTTATCATTAGCGCCAAAAGCTCTGATATACCATTCGCCATCCCAGCAATATTCATCAATACTTTTACTAATCTTATCTCTTAATTCAACTATATCTAAGGTATTAATTTCCGCTTTTACAAAAAGTTCTATTAGATTATTAAGCATGGCAACATAGAACATACCTCCCCAGACACTTTCTCCGCCATCATCACCGCCAATATAATCAAGAGTATCGTTCCAGTCGCCTCTGCCAAAGACAGGCAGGTTATGTTTTGCAAGGTTTCCTTTTACAAACTTCACAACTGCTAAAAGGTGGCTTAGTATTGAGCCCTGTTCCTGGTCTACAAATGAAACTTGCCGGTCCAGGATAGAAAAGTTCCCGGTTTCTTTTATGTACTCTGTTACAGCAAGAATAAACCAAAGCGGGTCGTCGCAATGCTTTGTTAATTCACCATTACCGTCATTATAAAAATGATGATAAGCCCTGCCATTGGAAAACATCTGTTTTGCCAGGAACATAATCCTTTCGCTGGCTTTTTCCGGCTCAGAAATTGTTACTGCAATTACATCCTGCGAGGTATCTCTGAAGCCAAAGCCTCTGCTTATACCCCAATAATAAAAACTTGCAACTCTTCCGATATCAAATGCAACTTTAGCCTGATACTGCATCCAGTAATTCATGAATATATTTACTTCTTTATCAGGCGTTTCAGTGTTTGCATGTTTAAAAAACTCATCCCATTTATCTGTTACTTCCTGAAGTGCTTTTTCAACAACTTTTGTATCATAGAATAACTGGGGGACATTGTCTTTCTTCTGTTCGAACTCAGTCTTTTGAATAACACCAAGAGAAAATATTACATCCTGCGACTGGCCAGGTTCAAGTTCAATATCCACCTGAAGGACACCGACAGCGTTTCCAAAATCCGTATCCTTAGATGTTAAGTTGCCGGTTTCTATTGCTTCGGGATTATTTTCATTCCTGTATAATCCTATAAACCTTTCCCTTAATGTTTCATATTTAACTACAGGCTTATTAACAGTAAAAAATGCCCACTGGTCCCATTCCTGATTTTCCTGCTGTTGCGTGCCGTTAGAATTAGTTACCCAATAGGTTTTAGTTGCAAATAATGAGTTAACTTTTTTATCAAAATAAACCCTGTTAAAATGCTGATCATCGCATTGGTTAATCAGATCTACATATCCATGACCTAATGCAAATTCAACATAACCATAAATAGAAAGGCGGCGCTTTTTATTGGAGTTGTTTCTTATTATTGCTTTCCAGATTTCCCTGTTGTCATCTTGCGGAACGAAATAAAGAAGTGATGATTGTATCTTATTTAATTCAGCTTCAACACGTGTATAACCAAAGCCATGAATAACTTTATATGATTCAGAACTCTTTCCGACGGGCTGCCATGTTAAACTCCATATCTCCGAACTATCATTATCCTTAACATAAATATATTTCCCCGGCCTGTCAGGAGGTACATCGTTTATTCTATATCTTGTAATTCGGCCATGAAGCGGATTCTTGTAATAACTTATTCCGCCGCCATTATTGGAAATAGTTGCAAAATAATTTTTATTATAAATGTAATTTATCCAGGGAGTAGGCGTCTTTACATTAGTTATTATAAACTCTTTACCATTCTCTGAAAAGTGACCATAATTCATTTAATTTCTCCACAATAAAAAACTATTCTGCCAATTCACCTATTTTATGATTATAAAGATAGGATTGACTTCAGCCGTATATACTGGAATTGTATTTTTCCCTTAGCACTAAATAGTTTTAGATTCTACCTTTATTTCGATGCTTTTTGTGATGTTTATTTTAGTCTAAAATTAACTAATCTCAAAATATGTTTTATTAGTTTAAAATGCAAATAAATTCTTCGCCTATATTAGCCAAAAAGTGTAAAAGATACATGAGATGGTATAAGTTTATTTCTTACAGAAATTATCATATTGGGCATCTCTATAGAATAGCCACAAAATGTCAATCGATGTAAAAGTAAATTATATGGTCGGTTCTACAGGGGGTAAGAAAGGATTACTTTTTTGTAACCTGCTAATCGGAAGGCCAAAGAAATCTTCTAAGATAGAAGAAGCTGCCCCCACAGCAACTGAATAGTGATGATATTTATCAGCAATTATATTAAGCGAATTACTTGTAATAGAAATAACTCTCATTTCTATTTCTTTTCTAACCGAATCTACTATAACATCTTCTAATTCAGATACTACCCCTGTAATAATTAAAGTATCAGGATTCAACAATGCAACTGCCGGAGCAATTGTCTGGCCAACAACATTTCCGATCATCGAAAATATAAGTCTTGCTATTTTATCACCTTTCTTTGCTGTTTCAAGAAGAAACTCAACATCTATTGACTCCAGCGAAGAAGAATAATTAACAAGGATATCGCTTTCCACAAATCTGCTGCGGACAGAAGATAATAGTTCTTTTAATGTCGGCAAATGCGGATATAATTCACCTGCGCTATAAGAAGCACCCCGGTAAAGTTCATCATTAATCACTATACCGATTCCAAGCCCGCTTACATTTTTATCTATTTCAACTAATATGGTAAGGTAATTGGTTTTTGATTTATCGTTACCGTTCCACTTAAGGCCTAATGCCGCTGCATTTGCGTTATTCTCAATTAAAACATGAAAAGGTAGATCGCTTAGTTTTTCAAGCAGTGGAAAATTCATTTCAGGCAGTATGCTTGACATAACTACAATACCGCTTTGAGAATCCACAATACCGGCAAACGCAATACCAACGCCTAAAATTCTGTCATTATCAATATTATTTTGAGCTATCGTATCATATACAACTTTAGTAATATTTTCTGCAAGTTCATCAACAGTTCTGCCTGTATCCAGTTTTATGTTCTTCTTAGCAATAATTCCTCCGCTAAAATCAAGCACCACGGAAGTAATCTCACCTACTTCAATATCAAGCCCGATTGTATAAGCCGCATCCTTATTTAAAGTCCATATATAAGGTTTCTTGCCGCCTTTTTTGGTAGATTCACCCTTCCCGTAAAAAGAGACAAAGGATTTTGCAGATAACTCTTTTAGAATATTAAAAATAGTAGATGGACGCATCCCTGTAATTTTAACTAAATCAGAACTGGAAATAATTTCATGTTCCTGAATAAGTTTCAGAACTAATTGTTCGTTAATATCTTTAACTACTCTTGCATGAAATGAGAGTAATTTCGTTTCGTCCATTTTTTACTATTATCTCTTTTAATTCAATCTTAAATTTAACAAATTATTTTATCTAATTGAAAAATTATTTTATCGAAATTTCATCAACAAAGAGCCATGCCTTATTACCGGCAGCTACATGCCATGACGGGCATACGCCGACATTTTTAGCGAGTATTTTAACATAACGGACCTCAGTACCATTAAAGGTTGCATCGAAATCTTTCACACCTCCAGCACTGTTTTTCTCATCGGCCGGGTTCTTAATCTCATAGACCTTAGTATAATTTACGCCATCCGTAGAGATTGAATATTCGATTGATTGCGGAAAGAATATCCATGAACCTGTGTTCTGCAGGAAGGAGGCACCTATTGAAGATATTTTTTCAGGTTTACCAAGGTCAATTACAGCATCCAAGTCATTGCCTTCATATCCCTGCCATGCTTCAGTATGAAAATTATTAGTACCTTTAATACCGTCAATCAGGCAAAGTGGTCCGCCGCCGCTATATGAATCGCTGTATTTTGTATTCAGTTTTATTGTTCTGCCGGCTGGTACTTTGTTAAACCGGGAAACTCCGACTTTGCTGTAAATACCATCTTTGACACATACTGCTTTTAGTACAGTAGTATTACTAATTTTAATCGGGCCTGAATATATTTGTTTACTTATCTTAGGATCTGAGCCGTCTGTGGTATAATATATCACCGCTTTATCATCAAGGGAAGACAAAGAAATTGTTGTGGCCTCTTCAAACACCTTATCGCCTGACGTTAAAGAAGGAACCGTAACGAAAGGAATATTTATAGCTGTCTTAGGCCGGGAATTTTCACCTGTTCCCCATTTGCTTTGTGCGGGGCCCATTTCAAAGACCAGTTTACCGCCATTAGTTATATCCGAAAAGTCTATATAAGAGTTACTGAGTCCTTTACCATTTAGCTTAGCTGATTGGATATAAATATTTTTATCCGAAACATTATTTGCAATAACAGTCAAGGGTTTCTTTCCGCCTGCGTTAATTACTACTTTATCAAAAAGCGGAGTGCCGATAACATATTTATTATCACCGGGGCAAACTGGATAAAAGCCTATCGAACTGAGGACATACCATGCAGACATTTGCCCGCAGTCATCATTACCGCAAAGCCCGTCCAATTTATCGGTATATAACGTAGTTACAATTTGATGAACTCTTTCCTGAGTTTTCCACGGCTCTCCTGCATAATTATAGAGATAAGCCATATGATGGCTCGGCTCGTCGCCTTGTGCATACTGCCCGATTAACCCTGTAATATCAGACTGGAAACTTCCTGTAAGTTTTGAATCCGTGGTAAATAATTTATCCACCATTGAAATAAACTTATCATCGCCGCCTATAAGGTTTATCAAACCGTTAACATCCTGCGGCACAAAAAAACTGTACTGCCACGCGTTAGCTTCCGTATAATGACCGCTTACAGCGTAAGGATCAAAAGGCTCAATCCATTTACCATTCTTTTTTGCCCTCATTAAAGAAGTGGAAGGATCAAAAACATTCATATAAAATTTTGCTCTGTCTATAAAGTAATTATAATCATCGGTTTTACCCAGATCTTTAGCCATCATTGCAATGCACCAGTCGTCATATGAATATTCCAATGTTTTCGAAACGCTTTCATCTTCAAGATCAGCCGGTATATATCCCATTTCTTTATAATACTTTAATCCGCGTTCATCCTGCATTGCACTTTTTTTCATTGCTTCATAAGCGTCTTTAACATCAAAATTCCTAAGCCCTTTAAAGTATGAATCAACAATAACAGGTATGGCATGATAGCCTATCATTGTCCCGGTTTCGTTGGAAGCAAGTTCCCAAACAGGAAGCAATCCGCTCTCTTTATATTTCAGGATTAAAGATTCCACCATATCCTGAGCTTTTTTCTTATCTATTATCGTGTATAACGGATTTTCGGCCCTGAACGTATCCCATAACGAAAAGACTGTATACATATCATGATTTTTTATTGTATGTATTTTCTTGTCCATTCCCATATAACTGCCGTCAACATCTGAAAATACATTAGGCGTTAATAATGCATGATACAGTGCAGTATAAAATATTGTTTTATTGCTCTTGTTTTTTGTCTCTACATTAATTGCGGATAATGATTTATTCCATTCTTTATCTGCAAGTTTTACAATTTTATTAAAATCCCATCCGGATATTTCGGCTGACAAATTCTTTTTTGCACCTTCAAGGCTTGCCGCAGAAATGCCTACCTTTACTAAAACGACTTCGCCGGCTGAAGTATTATAATTAACAAAAGCTTTGAGGTCTTTTCCTTCAGCAGAGGATCTATATACATATATATTTGTATTTTCTACTATTCCGTATGATTTAAATGGTTTGGAAAATTCTGCATAGAAATATATAAACCGGTCCTTAGCCCAGCCTGTTACGCGCTTATAGCCTTCAATCGTTTGGTTGTTCACAAATGTAATTTTGGATTCAGTTGTTTTAGTGCCTATCCCATGGGCAAGATCAATAAGAATATTTGCACTGTCGGTTTTAGGAAAAGTATATTTATGAAAACCTGCCCGCTTTGTGGCTGTTAATTCTGCTTTGATATTATAATCATCTAATAATACAGAGTAATATCCCGGGCGTGCAGTTTCATTCTTATGGCTGAATCTTGAACGGTACCCTGACCCCGGTATATTTTTAGAGCCGGGTTCGGTTTTTAACATACCGGTTACAGGCATGAACAATATATCGCCGTAATCTGCACAACCTGTTCCGCTTAAGTGCGTATGGCTGAAACCCATTATCGAACTATCAGAATAATGATAACCTGAACACCAGTCCCAGCCATCTATATCCGTATCAGGACTAAGCTGAACCATACCATTCGGCAATGAAGCCCCCGGATAAGTATGTCCGTGGCCGTCTGTTCCTATCAATGGGTTAACATAATCTGTTAATTTGGTTTGTGAATGGACAACAGTTACAAAAATAACCGCACATAAAACCGGCAGCCACATTTTATATTTTAATGAACAATCAGCCATAAATTTTCCTTATCTAATTATTAACGAACTCGCCTTTTTCAAGGCTCCAGTCATTCCCAAAATAACCGGTAAACTTTATACCATTTTCATCCGACTGTAATATGCCGGAATTGAAAATTACCATATCAGGTAAGTTTACATATTGATCAAAATATGGTGCCAAATTTACTAAATTCATTCCTTTGATGCCGGTACCGGAAATAACCCCCACACTGGCGGTTTTACTATCGGCCCGCGGACGAATCATAAGGCATGCAAAATCTTTACCATTATATTCTTTATCGCCAACTTTTATTTCACTGCTATTAATTTGCACGGGTGAATCTTTAAGCAATAAATTCCATGCTGAATTCGTCTTTGAATTACCAAACAGAATAACGCTTCTATCCTTATATTTCAGTAAATTGAAATTATCATCTTTTACAATTTCAATTGAGCTGTTGCCCTGGTACCAGACTTTTTCAGCATCAAGCTTTGCTTTATCAAGCGCCCATTTGTTCTCCTCTTTATTACCATGAGTTCCGTAAACAAACAGCACGTTATTATTAAATGCTTCCCTTAGATTGCCGCATCTTACAGGATTTTTATCTTCCGGGTTTATTTTATCAATTATTTTCCATTGTCCGTTCTCATTCTGCAAAAGGATCTTTCCATCTGCAGGAATCTTTATTCCTGATATTAATTGATTGTCCAATGAGACTGATACAGGGCTATCGTTAGATAAGACCGAAGCATCTATTGCAAGCACCTGGATATTACTTGTAGTGCCTACAAACTCCCGCTTGCCGGATTGCAACACGATGTTAATTTTACTAAGCTTCTGCTGTTCTGTCTGATTTATAATTTCAATCCAGTTGTTCTTAGAGGAAACTGCCGGATTTGCAGTAACAAAGTCAATCATTTTTACGCGGTCTTTCGAAGGCACGGCATGATGCGCAAAGAAGTCAAACATTGGCATCCAGTCCACGCAATCAGCGCCGGGTTCATCTGAAACATCCCACCAGTGCCCTGCTCCGGGCTGCACATAATATATAAAATCTTTGTGGAATTTTGATAAATTTGCGACCATAGACTCTGCCTGATCCGGCGGAACATTATCATCAGCAGAGCCCTGAATAATATATACACCATCGGGCTTTAAATTAGTAGTAAACGCATATGTATCGCTCGGCTTTGTAGAGCGCACAAGCATTTTTCTTACATCGCTTGAATCAGACAAGCCATGTATTCTATAAGACCAAATACTGATCCATCCTGCGCTTGGCCCTATGGCAGCAAATTTATCCGGGTAATTTATGCCAAGCTGCCATGTACCGTGCCCGCCCATTGAGTGTCCAGTTAAATAAACTCTGTTTTCATCAATGTTAAATTCTTTTTTTGCAATATCATATACTTCAAGAGCATCTATCCTGCCCCAGTTTTCCCAATTATATCCGTAAGGACGGCGGTTGGTGGGGCATACAATATATCCCCAATTTTTATGATAATATGATGTTGCCTGATTTATAGCTTCCACACCTGCGCCATGAAGGCTTAAGAATAATGCAGGTTTTTCTTTTAAATTTTCCGGAGGATTAACTGCATAGTACTGCACGCTTCCGTCTATTTTACTTATAAATGTTTCTTTGTGCGTATCATTAACAGTTAATACATTTAAATCTATTGAAGAAGTAGAAAGAACTTCCTCTTTATCATTCTCTTTAATTACAAGCTGAATATTTAATTTAATTTTGCCTGTATTTTGCTGTGCGGGAATTTTAATATCAAATGCGGTTTTAAAAATAGAAAGAGAATAAACAGTATTAACAT
>JARLHB010000249.1 GCA_031292465.1 Ignavibacteriaceae bacterium | reverse complement strand
CTTTAACTTTTATAAACTGATTTTTTAAAATCAATGATAACGGTTTTAAAGCTTTTAGAATAGATTTTACTAAATACAACTTCATTATCATTCTCTTCTAAAAGCGCTTTCATATATTGAATAAATTTTTCCCTGCCGTAGTTCATAATTAAATAATCAACAATACAGCCAAACTCAGAATAAATAAAAGCAGCTTTGTATTTTACATTAAGTTTTACTTCATCTTCTTTCTTAGTTTTAAAATATTCAGGCGGCATAAAACTGCCGGCTTTTATTAATTTATAAGTTTCTTCTTTGTCAGGATAAAATGATGTTCCCATTTGATTGCTGCTGTAAACTGCAATCCCCTCCAGCAGCCAACCTGGATACCTAAGTGAGCCAATCAGGCCTTTATAATTAAAGATTAATACGTGTGATAATTCGTGCCTTAAATAAATGTCTAATGAAATAAGCCCTTGTTTATCTTCTTTTAAAGCCCAGGGAGAAATGACTAAGCTGCCGCCAGGGAATGAGCAGAATCTCGCTTTAGATATAGAACGCTGCAGATAACTTTCGCTGTCCCTGAAGATGAAAATTTTGGGTTTACTTTTAAATTTTAATTCATGAAAATTTTCAACGGATTTAGTAAGTGTATCAATCCGCGTAAATTCGTTAAAACCTGCGCCTTCCTGTACATATACAACTGTATTATTTAATTCGTGTTTATTGAATCCTATAAATATAGGAGAGAATGGAAATAGCTTGCCCCAAAGCAGCATATAGCCCAGAATAACAATTACAACTAAAACAGAAGTCAATAAAAGATATTTAATTTTCTTCTTCATGGTAATTAGCCCTTTTAAGGTATAATTATTACTTAATCAACAGCAATAGATTATTACTAAGGCTGTTATTTATATAATATCTTAACTTTTTTCGTATCTTTTTATCAGTGTCTGCACCCTTTACTATCTCCTCCTGATCCGGATTATATTGTAACTCTGGAAATGGTGTTATTAAAGTAATTATTTAGAAGTGTATTGTCAAAGGAGCGGACAGGAACATTTTAGATTTATTCATATAAAATCAATTGCGCTTGAAACTTCGGGCGCTTTTTCCGGGTACAAAAGGCATCTTGCTTTTAATTTATGTGTAGTTTATTTTTGTTTCCAAAACGAAACATATGTTTCCTTATAGAAACAATATTATGATATTTAACAAGACATTAAATTTTATACTTTCTTCAGGCTCACAAATCTCCGTTTTAAGGGTATTACAGTACCATAAAACAGGTATAACCGGAAGAGAAGTAGCAAGGTTATCAGGGCTTTCCCCCAAGACAGCCTTACAGTCCTTATCGCAGCTTGAGGAACTAAAAGTAGTAAAACGTGTTATCGGCGGCAGGGACCATCATTTTACATTAAACCGTGACAATTATCTTATTAAAAATGGTGTAATTCCTCTTTTAAAGGCGGAAAATGACTATCTCCCTCAATTATTTGTACTTCTGAAAAAGAAACTCTCCCAATACTGTATCAGCATTATACTATTTGGCAGTGTAGCCCGCAAAGAAGAAAGCATAACAAGCGACCTTGATATTTGTATTATACTACAAGATAAAAAGTCTATAAAAATTGTTACGCCTATTGTTCATGAATTACAGAAACAGATTTTTACAGAATACGGCGCAACATTATCACCACTTTATTTTACCGTTGAAAATTTCTGTAAAATGGCTGTTCAAAAGTTACCTCCTGTTGACAATATTATTAAAGAGGGAATTTTAATATATGGCAAACCAATAAGGACAATTATAAATGGTTCACAAATCAGGCAGAGTCAAAATTAGTAAATCTCTATCTGCAAACTTTATGCAGGTATCTAAGAACTTTAGCGACGGCGCTAAAGTGGCTTATGAATATGAGTACTTTAATGCTGCCGGGGTTTTAATTGTACATTCGGCAATTGCATTAGCTGATGCTCTTACTATTAAACTTGGCGGAGTTAAATGCAAAGGGGAAAATCATTATGAAATAATTGGGTTATTAAAAGATTTATCTCCTGACAACCTGCAAAGAGATAGTGCGCTTAAACAATTAGAGGCAATCATCTCTCATAAAAATGCTGTCTCATATTCCGGCAGCATTTACGACAAGAAAGATACAGACAAATTGCTAAAACACCTGGAACGCTTTACTAGCTGGGGCTTAACAATACTCCAGGGCTTAACTTTATAATTTTTTTTATTTATGTAGTGTGACTTTCCTGCCGTAAAAGGGAAACATATGTTTCCAAAAAGGAACAATCCAATCCATATATCATGGCTACTTAAATAGCCATATGGATACAAAAGTAGCCACTATTTCGTAAAAGAATTGATACTGCCAGGCAGAAATATTTAGCAACGAAACCTAATCACCGCCGGTTTTAGCAATTTTTCTCACTTCCACACTGTTGCCTTCCCCCTGAAGAACAGGGCTGCCTTTAGCAAATTCTACCGCTTCATCAATCGAATCCGCTTTAACAATAATATATCCGCCTATTGTTTCTTTTATATTCCCAAACGGCCCGTCTGCAACAACATTACCATGCCGTACAACTTTTGCATCGGCAAAAGGCAGGCCGCAACCCCCGCTGAATTTATTCTGTGCGGCAATGCCGCCTATCCAGTCCGCGGTTTGTTTCATCCATATTTTTATTTGCTCCGGCGTGGCTACTTTATTGCCGTCTTCGTGCCTGAAAATCAAAATGAATTCGTCCATTATTGCTCCAATTTTTAATTTACAAATATTCAACAAATGAGATTGCAGGTTTGGATAATAATATAAAAATTATTGAGTGAAGAGGTTGTGTCTTTTCACAGGTGTAACAAATAATAATTTTGCACAGACAAATTTACTTAGCCAGGTTTAAGTAATTAATCGCATCAACTACAGTTTTATGCGTGCCGGTAATAACAAGGGTATCTTTACCTAAAATTCTTTCGTCGCTGGGCGGATTTGTTATTGTTTTCTCACCCCTTACAATAGCAATAATTGTAACCCCCGTAACAGCCCTAAGGTTAAGCTCTTTCATTGTTTTGCCGTGATGGATATTATTATCATCCACATAATAAGTTTCAGTAAGGCCTGCGGCAAGCAGTTCATTAAGGTTGACAAGAGAATTTATTCCCTCCTCGCCTTTTCTCATCATGCTGTAAGACTCGCCTCTTAGCAATGAAACCTGCTTCATTATTACATTTAACGGTATATGATATTTTTCCAGAACTTTGCTGAATATCTGCAATGAAGTTTCAAACTCTTCAGGTATAACCTCATCAGCGCCCAGAGT
>JARLHB010000248.1 GCA_031292465.1 Ignavibacteriaceae bacterium | reverse complement strand
CCCGACGGATGCCCCGTCTCTACTTTATAAACCAATTTCTCTACTTTATTACTGCCTTCAACCGGGAATTTCGCTACAGGTATTTCCAAATCTTTGGACTTAAGCAAATGCAAATCAGCAAGTTTACTGCCGAGTTTACCAAGCCTGATAAATGTGTTATAATTATTAGTAAATGGAATCCGGGGAAAATCCATCTTCAAAAATTCTGCATATTTTGTTCTATATGTATTGCTGTATAAAACTGCATATATGTAATAAAATATTTCTTCAGGAGTAACTTCTTTTTTATACTTCGCTTTTAGCTCCTCAAATAACTCCGGTTTTATATTTGGCTGTTTAGCCTGATATGCTGCAGCAGGCTCAAACATCATCAATTGCGAGTGAAAAGCTTTTTTCTTTACCGGCTTATCAGTGTAAATGAATAAAGGAAATACAAAGCCATTATTAGATGTCTTAGGCGACATACAAATAACTTCTGTTATTTTATCAGTTATTTGTGCGTGTTTGAATACTTCACCTTTAGTCATCCTTGATATAATAAGAGCAAGATTTTCTTGCAATAAATTTCTCATCACAGTTTTTCTACTACGTTCGATCAAACTATCATTATAAAAAATCCATCTTTCATCAAATGGACGATAATAAATTTTGGTATAATAATTATTTATATTTTCGTTTATTCTTAATTCTCTTCTTCTTTCTTTTAAATTCCAACCTGTATTGTCTTTTAGTTTATAGGTCTCTCTAAGGATATCATCTTCAATCTTCTCATTAACAAAATCGTTAATTCTTCTTTTTAGAGAGCCCAAATCAAAATCAATTACAAATTCGTCTCTGGCAGTAACAATACCTACGCTGTTAACCGGGAAAATATCAGTAACTTTATAATAAGTTAGATATTGTTTTAACCCCTTTCCATTTAATGGAATAAAGAGATAAAACTCCGTTTTAGGGTTTAATTTTTTCCACTTAGTTGAATTAATATTATGCTTGTTAAGCCAGTCGTACTTACCTTCCCGTGTTCCGTATATTTCCGCATGAAAAACTTTAGCCATATTACTTAACTTTTAATTATGAATAATACTCTTATTTAGCTTCCCGGATTATTCTTTCTTTTTAATCATAAAAACAACCGCTACACCCTGCATAATATCAAATACATTCTCGTCCTTGCTTCCATCCGGTGCTTTTTCCTTCTTTAAAGAATTTCCATGTAAATCCAGCACATAAATTTCATCAAAACTATTTATTAAAGACTGCCGCATACCGCGGAATGTAGGGTTATCCAAGTAGCCGTGGTTTGTTATAAAGCCAACCACACCTTCGCCTGCCTGATCTATTTTCCATTGCGCAAAACGTATAAATTTTACATAATCATCCTGCAGCCACTTGGGATTTTTTTCTCCTAAAGGTTTGCCGTCAACTTTATAATATCCTTTTATTTCTTCGGAAATCCATTCACCTGTATTTGAAGACTGGCCGGAATAAGGCGGGTTGCCAAGTACAACAAGAATAGGCTGCTGTTTCTTAATTTTGCCGGCTTCATGAGATTCATGAGATAGAGACGACATACCCGGGAATTTTGCGGAATCAAGCTCCTGCATATCAAGCGTATTGGTTAAATAATACTTTACCCTTTCATCATCCTTCATTACATAGCCAAGCTCTTCAAGAAGGAAAGAAATTTTCATATGCCCTATTGCATAAGGCGCCATCATTAATTCAAAAGAGTAATAATTTTTAAGCACCTGGTGTTTAAGAAAATCCTTAACAGCGCCTTTGCCGTATTTCCCTTCAAATTCTTCAACGGCAACCTGAATTGCATAAGCTATAAATCCGAGTGTACCTCCAGCCGGGTCAAGCAGTGTAACATCTTTTGAAGCAAGCCCGTCGACAATATTAAATTTTTCTTTTAATATATTATGCAAAGAACGCACAATAAAAGATATAACTGGTTCCGGAGTATAATAAACGCCTCTTTTTTCTCTTGTCGCAGGGTCATATTCTTCAAGAAAAGTTTCATAAAAATGGAGAATAGGATCGCTGCCTTTACCTTCATGGTAATATTTATCAAGTATTTTTTTAGCATCCGCAACGGCAAGCACCTCGGCAATATCATCAATAATAATTTCCATCTGCTGCGGAATGTCCTCAAGCGAAATATACCTGAATATATCCCTTAAAATCCCTATAGTTTTTGGAATATAATCGTATGCTGATTTTCTTGTAAACTCATCTCCCGCACGCAGCCTTGACGCAAATAAGCCATAAGTGATTGTTTGTGAGTAAAGATCGGCAAATTCATCTTCTGAAATACCGGCAATCAGGAATTCTTTAAATGCATTATAAAACCCATGAACAGATTCATTATTCCTTTTTAATTCTTCATTAACAACTTCATCTTTAAGGAATTTAGTACGCTTTGCAAGTTCAACAGCAAGAGTCTTGGCTGTAAAAGTTTGGGGTAGTGAAAAGTCTAAAAATTTATCAAGCAGTTTATAAAGCTCTTCCTCATTTTCAACGGGAGGAACAGTTTTTAATTTTTTTAAAATATAAGGTCGGGCAATTAAAACTTTATCAATCAGTTCACTATTTCTATATAATCTGAATTCCGTAAAATTAGTGAGGATAACATTCGGGAAAGTAGTGGTATATCTTTTTATCTGATCGGTATCTTCAATTTTATCTAAATCAGTACCTAAATCTTTTGCTTCAACATATCCGGTTATTTTCTGTCTGCCGTCCCATATCCTGAAATCCGGGTTGCCTGCTTCGGTTTTCTTAGGAATAGTTGTTATTTCAATTTTCTTTTTTCTATTTATCTCGGAAAACTTTTTTAGAAATTTTTCAAGTGTTGAATAATAAGAAATCTCTGTGGCGTCACCCTTTTGATATTTCTTAAAAAGCTGGAGAAGATATTCAGAAGTCAATAACTTATCCCTGCAAAATAATTTAATAGATTAACTTTTAATACCGTTAAAATACAAAACGATGCATTTAAAATCTTAGAAAATATATAATTAAGGTAATTACAAAGGACTTGATAATTTTACGTGCAGGTATTTTTCCCTTTTATAATTTTATTTTTAGGCCTGTTAAGTGTGACTTGCCTCTCAAGAGAGCCACTTCATACATTATGTCTCAGCAAACTATAGCTCGAAATTCGCCAATTTCCCAAAAGGAAGGCATAAAAAAGCTTTTGCTCTTAAAAAACCACTGCTGTCCAAAATAAAACGGGAATGGGACAAAAGATTAAATAATAATCTAATTTGGACAGATTTAATAAAACTCTGATTTCAGACCCTTGCTAGAATAAACTTTCCTGTCTACTTTCGATACTAAAATCTGCATGGGG